>JAUUZS010000464.1 GCA_030589835.1 Cyclobacteriaceae bacterium | reverse complement strand
TAATTTTGCAGAGTTTCCGTTCAGACTCTAGTTAATAGTTTTACTAAGGTATTGGTTTATTAGGCTATTTTGCTGGTGTGAATTGGCAAAATATGAGAGGGACGACAATGGATAAAACCTGCTTTCAACAGGGGAATACTAATGTCGGCACCCTGGTGGCCAGAATATTAAGAATAATAGCTTACCCAAAAGGCAGGACATGATAAGGTAATAGCAGATTTAAATCTTATTTTTGCGCCTTCATTTAAAAATCGGAACTATTTCCATCTTTCCTTTCACCTCATTTACGAATCTATTGATTAAATTTTGAAAACTAAAAACAAACCTTCAGGATATAATATGTCTTATTGTATTCTGAAAAACCAATTATTATAAATAATGGTTCTACACTGAATTTAATGTAAGATAATAAAATGTGTCAGAAGCCGGAAGACCGGAGACCGAAGTAAAAAAAGGTGAAAACCCAATGAAGGAATTAGAAACATTAACTGATTTTGGAAATCTTTTCTTCCGACTCCTGACTTCCGGCCCATTTGTCAAAGTTTCCTATTAAAATAACAGTAAAACCTAAATAATTAATGATAAAATATTTCAACTTATTTGATCTCAAAAAGAAAGTCAATATTCGGACTGAAGTGCTGTCTGGCCTTACGGTTGCACTAGCGTTGATTCCTGAGGCCATTGCTTTTGCCATGATTGCCGGTTTGTCACCACTTACCGGACTATATGCAGCCTTTTCCATCGGATTAATCACCTCCATTTTTGGGGGAAGGCCGGGCATGATTTCGGGTGCCACAGGAGCTATTGCTGTGGTGATTGTTGCTTTGGCAAAGACGCATGGAGTAGAGTACATTTTTGCTACGGTAGTGCTAGCCGGGATTATACAGGTGCTGGCAGGGGTATTCAAACTTGGTAAATTCATACGGCTGGTTCCTCATCCTGTGATGTTTGGATTCGTCAATGGCCTGGCAATTGTAATCTTCATGTCCCAGATCGATCAGTTCAAAATCCCTGATGCTTCCGGCGTACTTCAATATATGAGCGCAGGGCCACTAATGTTTATGATTGGACTGGTACTGCTTACCATGATTATTATTTGGGGACTACCAAAAATCACAAAGGCTGTACCATCCTCGCTTATGGCAATTGTTGTTGTTTCTGCCATCGTCATCGGATTTAATCTGGATACCAAAACGGTAGGTGACATTGCCTCCATTAAAGGGGGTTTCCCTCCGTTTCATATTCCACAAGTTCCATTTACATGGGAGTCAATTCTCATTATTTTTCCATACGCACTGATTGTTGCGGCTGTAGGATTGGTAGAAAGTTTATTGACACTAAACCTGATTGATGAAATCACGGAAACCAGAGGTCGAAGTAATAAAGAATGTGTGGCGCAGGGAGCCGCTAATGTCGTAACAGGTTTTTTCTCTGGAATGGGTGGGTGTGCCATGATAGGCCAAAGTTTGATAAACATCTCTTCCGGAGCCAGAGCGAGACTTTCCGGCATTGTTGCCTCCGTCATGTTGTTGGTGTTCATCATGTTTGGTGCCGGAATTATCGAGCGATTGCCCATGGCAGCACTGACAGGGGTAATGATTATGGTGGCCATCGGAACATTCGAATGGGCGAGTCTGAAGACCTTTAAACGAATGCCAAAATCCGATGTGTTTGTGATGGTATTGGTCACTTTGATTACTGTATTCCTCCATAACCTCGCCCTGGCCGTTTTGATTGGTGTAATCATCTCTGCGATAGTTTTTGCCTGGGAAAATGCGCTCCGTATTCGTGCCAGAAAATATGTGGATGACAAAGGGGTCAAACATTATGAAATTTATGGGCCGTTGTTCTTTGGTTCTGTTTCGCTATTCAATGAAAAATTTGATGTGCTCACCGATCCGGATGAGGTGATCATTGACTTTTCGGAAAGCAGGGTAGCAGACATGTCTGGCATTGAAGCCCTGAATAAAATTACGGAGCGCTATTTCAAAGTCGGTAAAAAAATTCACTTGAAGCACTTAAGCACGGATTGTCGTAAGTTGCTCAAAAATGCCAATGAGATTATTGATGTGAATGTAATGGAAGATCCTACCTATAAGGTGGTGAGTTAACATTCTAAACATTAGCCCAATAATTATTATAACCGCAAAGGCGGGGAGACGCCGGGAAATCATTAATTTCGGAATTGCAGCTTAAATCAAATTATTAAAATCCACGAATTTTAAAGTCTTTTGATGTGCCGTATTTCATTGAAATAATTGCCGTTGCCATGTCACCAAAATAGCTTCCAAATTCCCATGAAGGATCCAACATGCTTCGCAGATAGGCAATTTGATTGGCGTGGACCAATGTGTGCAACTGCAATCGGTAGAGGATGTAGCCTTTTCCTTTATCTCCATGAGCATCAATTTCCAATAGTTGATCATTTGTGTTTAACAAATGTTCTTTCATGGCTTTTACACCATCTGCAATCACGTCTTCGACAAAGGACAGCCTGAGTGGATATGAACAGGGACGGCATGTCAATTTCGTTTCTTCCCACGGAGCCTTTTCTGAAAGGAAATACCTTGGCCAGGACATGGTGTGGACAGCTAATTGTCCAATCGTCATTTTATGTGCGGCGAATTGATGATTGAGGTGTTCTTCAGAAATGTCAGCAACAGATGCGCTTAGTCCTTTTTCCATGACATCTATTACGTGCATCAATTCCTCGCAGTGAAAGGTGATATGTGAATCCATCTAAAAATAAATTTGCAGGTGTTTTTAAATAAATAATTTTAGAATTGCGAAGATAAGGATTGAATTACTAAGTGAGTATAAATTTTTAGTTCATACCAGCAATTGATGCAATTTGCGGTATTGCATCACGCATATAAACCCAATCGAACAAGGAAATGCTTTTTGATTGGGAATATTATGCCGCTGATTTTTTGCTGGTAGTTTTTGCTGTAGTCTTTTTAGGGGCATCTTTTTTATCGTTTTTACCAATGCTTCGGCCCACATTATCGAAGCCAAGTAATGAAGGGGCTGACAACATTTTTTTCATCGGTTCTGCACAGGTATCGCAGTTGATTTCAATTTTACCTATTTCACTCATGGCATGCTGTACCTCTCTTTCAATTCCGCATCCGGTGCATTTGTAATCGTATAATGGCATTTTAATGATTTTTACTTTCAGAAAATTCCTGCAAATATAGCAGAAGTATGTATAAAGATCAAAACATTAGGCATGAACGAACAGGCCATTACAATTATTTACTTCCTCTGCTTACACGCGAAAATTAATTTGCCGGTTTAGGCCTGTGTTGGTCTTTTGAAAAAATAAACCAAAATACTCCCCCTCCAGCAAGGTCTTGACGTTTAATTTTTTTTAAAAACCTGTTGTCAGGAAGTTATAAGTTATTAAATTTGATACTATCATATGATACTATCAGTTTAATATATGAAGCCACCTTATGAAATCACACACAGGATATTAAGCTTAGTTTCTTCGATTTCGGAAAAGATTGGAGAGGTAAAATCTGCTCATTTGCAAAGTCCTCCTACTGAATTGCGTAAGAAAAATAAGATTAAAACGATCAAATCGTCCCTCGGGATTGAGGGGAATACGCTAACTGTAGAGCAGATTACTGATATTATCAATAATAAGAGAGTCCTTGCTCCTAAAAAGGATATCCTGGAAGTTAAAAATGCAATTAATGTGTATTCAAGGATAAGTGAGTTTAAAGTTTATCAATTAAAGTCCCTATGTAAAGCACATGGAATACTCATGAAAGAGCTCATTGAGTTTCCCGGGCAACTTAGAAAGAGGTCTGTTGGAATTGTTAAGGGCTGCAATATTACTCATATAGCCCCTCCAGGTAATATGGTTTATCCATTAATGAAGGACTTGTTTAATTATCTAAAAAATGATAATGATATATTACTCGTTAAAAGTTGTGTTTTTCACTATGAGTTTGAGTTTATTCATCCGTTTATGGATGGAAATGGCAGGATGGGTCGTCTCTGGCAGACTATGATTTTAAAAGAGTATTCACTTGTTTTTGAATATTTGCCTATTGAGACACTAATTAAAGAAAGACAACAAGAGTATTATGATGTTCTAGC
>JAUUZS010000277.1 GCA_030589835.1 Cyclobacteriaceae bacterium | reverse complement strand
TAAATGACCATTTTGAGAGCAAGCGTAACGCAGATAGCGGACTTTATCGACAGACACTACATAAGGAACGTTTTACCTACGAGAAGCCAAATTTCTAACGGATACAATACAGTAATTAAACCAACACTGTCTTAAATGATAAGACTAAGTCAATTGGAGTATACACTTGACATATAGATTTATATAGTTTTTTAAGTTACTATAATTATTAGTAACAAACCAACCTTTCCTGTTAATATGTACAATTATGCCATAAGCAGGCTTTCCTACAAAGCACTGAATATTTGGCATGTAAGGAATGGAAAGTCTCCCCGAAACAATTAATCTCACGCTCAAAATGTAGCGCTATTTGCGATCCGTGAAATCCAACTGGCGTGGGTTTACAACTTCACTAAAGCTAAGTGTACAGATATTTCACCATGGATTTGGCAAATCCAAAAACATGCTTTGTTGCTTCCGCAGATATTGCCGGAAATCTTGTGAAATTATATGATCGACACCAGTAAATACTTGTGAAAGGAGTACGAATTATTACTAAAGAGTAGTTGCTGCTATATTATTAGGTTTTTCTACAAGCATAGTATTCATTCTATTAAGCATGTATTATTGGTATAATTGAATTGCAGAAAAATATTTTATGTTATTTTGATCGTTGCTTTTCTTTTTTTGATAAGTGCTCTCATTTAATGCAAAATAAGAGATAAAGAAATGATTGGTAATTCTACTTTACGAAGATACAATGCACTGATAACAAGCCTGAAAGGCTTAAATCTATTCCCACAGGGTGAAGCCCTGTGATTGATGACGAATACGCTATTTAGCCCTGAAAGGGTGAAAGATTCCGCCCTTTCAGGGCTAAATCAATATCACTATTAATACCCGGCGCGTTGCATCGGGCTATTATATGTCGCTCTTTTAGAGCTAGTTTAATCTTCGTAAAGTAGAAGTAATCATTGATTTTATTTAACCGATAGCTTTCCGCTGGGGCTATACCAGTGAACTTCCATCAGAAAAACCATATCCCTGAAATTCAGTGTGGCACTTTACTTCTATAGTCTGATAAAATAAGATTTCCGCTTTTTAAATTCAATAAATCGTAATACCTTTGTTCGGCATTTAACGAACAAGAATGACTAAAACGGAAGTATTAACAGATAATCAAAAAAAAACAGCCAGATACGCCAAGGCAATGGGGCATCCGATTCGGATGTATGTGTTGGAATTGCTCTCAAATAAAAGCTGCTGCTACAGTGGAGACCTCACTGAAGAACTGCCAATTGCAAAATCAACACTTTCGCAGCATTTAAAAGAATTAAAGGATGCCGGATTAATTCAGGGGGAGACCGAATCACCTAAAATAAAATATTGCATTAATAAGGAAAATTGGAAAGAAGCTCAAGTGCTGTTTAGAAAGTTATTACAAGTTTAAAAAAATTTATACATATTGTTCGCTGTTTTGCGAACTACGAATTAATTTAAAAGAAAAATGGAAATTAAAGTGTTAGGGACGGGATGTGCAAATTGTAAAACATTGGAAAACGCCACGAGGCAGGCCGCAGCTGAATTAAACATCAGCACAACTATTGAGAAGGTCGAAGACATCCAAAAAATCATGGAATATGGCATTATGAGAACTCCCGGGCTTGTGATTGATGGCAAGGTGGTACTTTCGGGCCAGGTACCAAAAAAATCTGAATTAAAAGAATTACTCACTCAAAATCAATAAGCAATGAAATCAATTAAGTTTTTATTTATCGCCGTTTTGGCAGTAAGCATAAATAGCTCCTGCTCGGCCCAAACCAAAGAAAAAGAAGATAACACGCAAGTTGCAAAGGCCGGAAAGGTTGAGGTGTTCTATTTTCATTATACGCGAAGGTGTGCCACCTGCAATGCCGTTGAAAGTGTAACCAAAGAAGTGATAGCTGATAAATACCCTGAAAAAGTAAGTTTTGCAGAGTATAACCTTGAAGAAATGGAGGGTGAAATAAAAGGTAAGGAGCTCGATATTTCGGGTCAGACTCTTCTGATTGTCGCTGACAATGCAAAAATCAATATTACTACAGAAGGTTTTCTGAATGCGCGCAGCAATCCTGAAAAACTAAAACAGATCATACAAGAGCATATTGATACGCTTCTGTAATGGAAGAATTGTTGAGCAATATGTATTCCAATAGCAACGTCCCCGTTTGGTCAGCGCTTATTTTAGGACTGATGACAGCCATCAGTCCTTGCCCCCTGGCGACAAATATTACTGCGATGGGCTTCATAAGCAAAGATCTTGAAAATCGGAGACGGGTGTTTTATAATGGAATAGTGTATACCCTTGGAAGGGCATTTTCATATACCCTCCTTGCCTTTATTTTATTTGTCGGCGCGAACCAGTTTAAAGTATCGGCAATATTCCAGCAATACGGAGAAAAATTCCTTGGGCCCCTGCTTATCGTTATTGGACTATTTATGCTTGGCGTGATACGATTGAACCTGGGTGGTTTGGGTAAGCTCGGTGATAAATTCCAAAACAAGAAGCAACATACTTTCTTTGATGTGTTTTTGCTGGGAGTGATTTTTGCCTTGGCATTCTGCCCGTATAGCGGGGTGCTGTACTTCGGAATGCTAATTCCTATGACAATTCAAAGTGCATCAGGCTTGTATCTTCCTATTGTATTTGCTTTGGCAACCGGGGTACCGGTTATCATTTTTGCCTGGCTTTTAGCCTATACTGTTTCCGGAGTAGGCAAACTTTACAAGCGCATCAAAACCTTTGAAATTTGGTTCAGACGAGCAGTGGCCGTCTTATTTATCGGTATTGGGGCATATTATAGCATAGTGTTTTGGATTTGATAATTGGGGAGTAAAAACATGACCGGTAAACGTATCCTATTTATTTTTTTGATATTAATTGCCTGGATATTATTGTATATCAATCTACAAGGCATTGCGGATTTTTTAGTAGATAAGGTATTCCACTTAAATCATGAAGCACATCTAACCGAATCAATACGGTTTTTTATTTATGAAGTTCCCAAAGTACTGTTATTGCTCGTACTGATCATATTTTTTGTTGGGATAGTTCGCTCCTATTTCACACCCGAAAAAACCAGGAAAGCATTGGAGGGGAAGCCCTTGTTTGTGGGAAATGTGATGGCTTCATTTTTAGGCATAGTCACTCCTTTCTGTTCATGTTCGGCAATTCCATTGTTTCTCGGATTTGTGGAGGCGGGCATTCCCATTGGAGTAACGTTTTCATTCTTAATTGCTGCGCCAATGATTAATGAAGTCGCTCTGGTACTGTTAGTGGGTCTGTTCGGATGGAAGGTAGCCTTGATATATGTAACAACAGGACTCGTGCTGGCAATCGTGACAGGGTTCATTATTGAAAAATTAAATCTTCAAAAATATGTAGCCGATTGGGTTTATCAGGTTAAGGCTCAACAGCAAAATGAGACATCAGAAAAATTAAACTTCGGTCGGCGAATCGATGCAGGTCTGGAGTCGGTAAAAGAAATAGTCGGGAAAATATGGATTTACATTCTTGCCGGTATTGCCATAGGAGCAGGGGCACATGGCTTTATCCCTGATGAATACCTTTCTCAGGTCTTAGGGGCAGAAAATTGGTATTCTGTTCCATTGGCAATTGCAGTAGGAATACCCTTGTATTCAAATGCTGCAGGAATAATCCCGATAGTAAGTGTATTAATAGATAAAGGGGTTTCCTTAGGTACTGCACTGGCTTTTATGATGTCCGTCATCGGATTGTCGTTACCCGAGATCATCATACTTAAAAAGGTACTGAAATGGCAGCTTATAGCCGTATTTGTTGGCGTTGTAGCGGTCGGTATTATTATAGTGGGCTTTGTTTTTAATTATTTCGTATTCATTTAATATCTAAATCCATGGAAAATAGTTCATGCAATTGTGGTGCTGACAATAAAATCGTCATTGCCTGTTCCGGAGCAGCAGATGTTGGTTACGTATCTGATCAGGTTGCCCGTAAACTTTCAAGAAATAATCATCGTAAAATGAGTTGCCTGGCACTCTTTGCAACGTGCACCGATGAGCAAATCGATGGTTTTAAAGAAAAAGAAATCCTTGTAATTGACGGTTGTAGTGAGGATTGCGGAAAAAAAGTCATGCAAAACAGAAGGATGGAAAATTATTCTTACTTAAGAATTACCGATTTGGGATTTGAAAAGGGAAAGACACCTGCATCACAAGAAACCGTAAAACAGGTATTTGATTCAGCGCAAGCTGTCATTTAGCACTTGGTGAAAATCACCAATGGTTCTTATTATAAATTAAGTGAGATTTTCAATAGAAAAAGTTAATGTAATAATATTATGCCAGGATGAAATATGATTTTCATTCTTTCCGTTTAATTCTAAAAGACTTTCTATATTGTAATACTATTGTTAGATATTTTGAATTTTTTAAGATTTAGATGACAAAAAAGGAATTAAAAGACATCAAAGAAAAGGTCGTTCAGGAAATTGAAAAGACTGAAAAATCAATCGAGGACTATCGCGATATGACCAAACCGATCTCACCGGAAAATGCCGTGGGAAGAGTCTCAAGAATGGATGCCATCAATAATAAAAGCGTAACAGAAGCGGCTCTTCGTCAAGTTGAGGGCAAATTGGTAAATCTTCAAAATGTATTGTCTTCTGCAGATGGAGAAGATTTTGGATTATGCTTAAAATGTCAAAAGCCCATTCCGATTGGCCGAATTCTATTGATGCCCCAAAGCCGATATTGTGTGAATTGCGCAAGTTGAACTACGAAGCGTAAGTATATATCAAAAAAATAGTAGCAGGAGGCAGTTGCAGGAGGCAAGGTAAAAAGTAAAAAACAAGTGGCAGGAGGCAGTTGCAGGAGATGAAGGTGAAAGAATAAGAAAAGTAGCAGGAGGCAAGGTAAAAAGTAAAAACCAAGTAGCAGGAGGTCAGGGGGCTTAGCAGTTCAGCACCTGACTTTTTAGTATACCACTGGTACATTTATACGCACTGCGAACTCTTCCCTAAAATAAATACCCCTCATTTCGTTTTATTGAATGGTAATGTATAATTTCGGCACGATTTCATATTTGCCGTAAGGCATTTATTGGATCACAAGATATTAATTGAATAATCGAGTCGCAAGAGACTTATGGCTTACAGTTCGAAGGGTATATATGTCGATTGAGGTAAAAAATGTAACAAAAAATTTCGGTGACCAGGCGGCAGTAAATGACATCTCGTTTACTGCCCGTAATGGGGAAATTGTTGGTTTTCTTGGCCCAAATGGTGCTGGAAAATCCACGACCATGAAAATCTTGTGCGGGTACATACCACCGACACATGGCGTGGTGAAGATATGTGGATATGATGTAGTACAACAATCCATTCCATCACGTCAACATATAGGTTATTTGCCGGAACACAATCCCTTGTACCTTGATATGTACGTTCATGAATACCTGCATTTTGTGGGATCACTACATGCCACAACACGGCGTTTCCTGCGGGAAAGGGTGCCGGAAATGATCGCACAATGCGGATTGGAAAAAGAGCAGAACAAGTTGATCCGTGCTCTGTCAAAAGGATTTCGTCAGCGTGTCGGGCTGGCACAAGCTCTCCTTCATGACCCGGAGGTGTTGATTCTTGATGAACCGACCACTGGGCTTGATCCTAACCAGATAGTGGAGATCAGGGAATTGATCCGAAATGTCAGCAAGAATAAAACGGTGATCTTCTCTACCCACATTATGCAGGAAGTCAAGGCACTGTGCAGCCGGGTTTTGATTATCAACAACGGTAAGCTGGTGGCTGATGATGTGCCAGAGCACTTGACCACCAACCAAAAAGAATCTGTAATCATAGCTGTGGAGTTCAAAGAAAAAGTTGATCTTGAATTAATTAAAGCCATTGAGGGCGTGATTGATGTAAAACAAAAGGATCAATTTATTTTGGTGGAAGGGGACAAGGATATGGATGTTCGTCCGGCGATATTCAAATTTGCTTCTGAAAATGGGTTTACCCTGATCGGGATGAACCAGGAAAGCAATTCGATGGAAGATGTTTTTAGACAATTAACAAAGAGCTAAAGCACATATGATCCAGATTCTATTCAAAGAAATCAACGTTTTTCTCAACTCACTGATC
>JAUUZS010000560.1 GCA_030589835.1 Cyclobacteriaceae bacterium | reverse complement strand
TAACAGCGGTATGTGATGTGAACAAAAAAAGTAGTGGATACTGGGATGGAAAAGTGGCAGGCAGGGAATTTATCAGTGAAATGGTCGAGGCGACTTATTCCGAGAGGTTTGGAAAGAAATACAGAGGATGCAGGGAGTTTAATGATTTTAGGAATGTGATCGGCAGGAAAGACATTGATGCCGTACACATTGCTACACCCGATCACTGGCACAGCATTCCGGTGTTAATGGCTGCAGATGCCGGAATGGATATCTACTGCCAAAAGCCATTGGCTTTGACAATTTCAGAAGGAAGAGCAATGAGTAATGCGGCAAAGAAGCACGGGGTTGTTTTTCAAACGGGAAGTCAGCAAAGGTCGAATGCTAATTTTCACCGGATATGTGAGCTGGTGCGCAATGGCCGAATCGGAGAATTGCATACCGTACGCTGTGGTATGCCATCGGGAACTCCAGATTATGGAAGAACAGGATTAAACACCAATCCAACACCGGTGCCAAAAGGATTTGACTACGATATGTGGTTGGGCCCGGCACCCGTGGCACCTTATAGTCCATGTCGTACCTTTGTAAATTTTCGCTGGGTACTCGACTACTCCGGTGGTCAGCTTACGGATTGGGGAGGCCACCATCCTGATATCGCCCAATGGGGGATGGATACTGAAAATACCGGGCCGGTGAAAATTCAAAAAGCCAGAGCCTCGTGCTTGCTGCACCCTGTATGGAACACCGCAGCACATTTTTACTTTGAAGCTATTTATAAAAATGGAGTGAAAATGATCGTCTCGACCAGGGAAGAAATCGGAGGGGTTAAATTTGAAGGATCAGAAGGATCTGTCTGGTCTAGCAGGGGACAGCATGGGGCAAGCTCACCGGAGTTGTTGGATACCGTGATCGGAAAGGATGAAATTCAACTGTATAAAAGCGAAAATCACTTCCGTAATTTTATTGACTGTGTGTATTCCCGTAAAGAAACCGCAGCGCCAGCTGAAAAGGCCCATCGGTCCATTAGCATTGCCCATCTTGGCAATATCGCCATGATCCTCAATCAGGATCTGGAATGGGATCCGGAAAACGAGAAGTTCTTAAATAATGAAAATGCCAATCGAATGCTTTCAAGGCCAATGAGAGCCCCATGGGACAAGGTATATGAAAAGTATAAGGTGTGAGGTGGTGTGGAGATTGGAAAGAGATTGAAAAGGAAGATTGAATAGAGATTGATGGGAGAGGGGTTAATCAATTCTTGATTTTTGTTCTACGCTGAATTTAATGGAAGATAATAAAATTTTGTCAGAAGTCAGAAGTCGGAAGACCGAAGTAATAAAAAAAACCAATGCAGGAATACGAAACATTAACAATTCTTGATTTTTATAATCGTGTAGTGGACTGTTATGAAATAGCTTTAACGCTTTTGTAATTCCAATATGGTTAATCTATTGATTTTCATGTTTCTTTAGAAAAGTATTATTCTTAGTTTTAGGGATTAGAATGGAGAACGCATTGAGCGAATCAAAATATCACAAATCAACTTTATAATTATGAGTACTGACAGAAGAAATTTTTTAAAAAAGGCGATGGCCGGGGCAACCGGCGTCACATTAGGAGGTAGTGCAATGGCCTCTTCAGCACGCTCTTATTCAAAGATTGTTGGAGCTAATGACAAATTAAACATAGCAATCATTGGATTGGGTAGGAGATTAGGAGCCTATCTGGAACCTATTGGTAACAAAAAAAGCAATGTTGAGCTGCTATATCTGTGTGATGTAATGAAAAGCCAGCGGGAAAAGGCGGCGACACGCTTTTCGAAAGTGATCAAAAACAAACCCATACTGGAAAACGATATACGCAAAGTACTTGAAGATCCCAAGGTCGATGCCATTTTCAATGCTACTCCCGATCACTGGCATACTCCGGGCGCATGCATGGCCATGGAAGCCGGTAAGCATGTGTACCTCGAAAAGCCTTGTAGTCACAATCCCCGTGAAGGTGAAATCGTGGTGGCATATCAGCAGAAATACAACAAGGTAGTGCAAATGGGCAACCAGCAGCGCTCGGCTCCCGAATCTATTGAGATTATAAAAGATATTCATAATGGAGTCATTGGAAATGCCTATAAAGCTGTGGCCTTCTATACCAATGGAAGGGGAGAGGTGCCCGTTCCTAAAAAGCAGGCTCCACCTCAAGGGTTGGACTGGGAATTGTTCCAGGGGCCAGCACCGCGAAAAGATTATATGCATGACACCTGGAATTACAACTGGCATTGGTACGGTTGGGATTACGGTACCGCCGAAATGGGAAATAATGCTACCCACGAATTGGATGTCGCCCGTTGGGCATTGGATGTCAAATACCCATTGCACGTCGATGTATTTGCAGATAAATTTCATTATGTGAATGATGGCTGGAGCATGTACGATACCATGGAGGCAACGTTTAAATTTGCAAATAACAGGGTTATAAAATGGGAAGGCCAGAGTAGAAATAAGTATGATACCTTTGGCGGCGGACGAGGAACAATAATATACGGGTCTGAAGGCTCAGTATTTGTTGACCGTGGAGGTTATCGCTTATATGATATCAAAGGAAAAATGATTAAAGACAGGAAGGCTGAAGGCAATGAAGCAGGAACAGCTTTAGGCGGTGGCGGTTCTATGACCACCAGGCATGCGACCAATTTCTTTGAGACCATTCGTGGCAAAGAAACACTGACCTCTCCGATTGAGCAGGGAGTGGTGAGCCAGTTACTGACGCATTATGCAAATATATCCTC
>JAUUZS010000141.1 GCA_030589835.1 Cyclobacteriaceae bacterium | reverse complement strand
GATCAGTTATCATCTGCCTCCTCAGATCTGATAAAATATTCAGTTGGCAGTTCACTGACCGTGGAACCGGGCGATCCAACGTTTATTTATTTGATCAAAGACGGGGAACTAAGCAATACAGGTTTCAGAGATCAGGCCATAATCGATGGTGAAGAATTTAAACTATTTATCACTACTTCAGATATATCAAATATTACGGATCTCTCTCTATCAAAATGCCTTGAAAAAGTAATTGACCTGCTTCCTGAAAAAAGCATGTGGTCGAGATCGCTATATTATGAGTGTAACAATGAACGTATAAATAAACTTGAAACTAAAAGTAATTCGCCGGACTATCTTGAATTACAATTTGGGGCTGGGGCAGGACTGGTAAAAAGTACCTGGGTTACGGATATATCTTTTGGAATAAGTCTTGGTTTAAATCATAAAGGAATACTTAAGGCACCATATGTCTCTACAAACATGGTATATGATTTTGATACAGAAAGTAACATAAATATCAACACTTTTTTAAATTTGGGTTACCGATGGGAAATAAATAATAAATCTGAAAAGCGTGATTTTATTGAAGTAGAGCTGGGTTATTTAATTTCAAAACAAGGTGATTTGTTCGGGGAGAATACTTTCAAATTTGGAGTCAAATGGTCACCCGCTAAACTTATCTCTGTGACTCCGCAATTATACATTACGGATAACTTCAAGACCGTTTATCCGGGTATTAGAATCGGTTTTGGATTGTGATATCGCATAGTTTTTTAGATAAAGTGTTTTAACTAAATATTGCCCTAAAATTCTAATAACCGCAAAGACAGAGAGTCGCAGAGTAGTCTTTGCGACTCTCTGTCTTTGCGGTTAATTTTCTGAAATGCAAATGGATTTTACTTTCATTAGCACACATTGAATGTTGTGTTGTACTATTTTTATTTTCTGAGCATAATTACACAACTGAGCTATTTATATTTACATATCAAATAAGATTTTTAGTAAATTGCGGCGATATTAAAAATGATTTTTTATTTTTTAGACATATCATCCAATTTATGTCTGAACATAAGAATTAATAATAGCATGGATAGAAGGGTTAAAGAATTAAATGAACGCTTACATGGCCGTTCTGCGCAGGAAATATTAACATATTTTATCGAGGAATACGAAGGGAAAGTTGCTTTGGGAAGTAGCCTGGGGGCAGAAGATCAGGTGCTCACCGATATGATTGCCGGAATCGATAAATCTACAAAAATATTTACACTCGATACCGGAAGGGTTTTTCCGGAAACATATCAAACCCTGCATGATACCAATAAGAAATATGGAATCAATGTGGAGGTATATTTTCCGAATTCCGAAAAGGTAGAGCGAATGGTGAATGAAAAAGGCATTAATCTCTTTTACAAAAGCATTGAAAACAGAAAGATGTGCTGCGATGTGCGGAAAATTGAACCTCTGCGTAGAGCAATGACTGATGTGGATGTGTGGGTGACAGGAATACGAAAAGAACAGTCCATCACCAGAATACTTACTGAGGTTGTTGAGTTTGACCCGATCAATGAAATAATAAAGATCAATCCATTGCTTGAATGGACAGAAGATGAGCTTTGGCAATACATCAATAATAATGATGTGCCATTCAACAAACTACATGATAAAGGTTTCCCTAGTATCGGTTGCCAACCGTGTACGCGGGCAATCAAAGAGGGTGAAGACGTGAGAGCCGGACGCTGGTGGTGGGAAACCCCGGAACAAAAAGAGTGTGGATTGCACAGCAGAAAAGAAGCAATAAAGCAGCAGGTATAGTCCTTTCTTTGTATTTTTTGTTGAGCAGGTCTTGCAATTACTTGGTGTATGCTAAAATTTAAGGCAATTAGCGTCTTTTGATTCAAAACATAATTATATAATTTTATATTTACATAAGGTTGGTTCATGTTGAAAAGTGGACAAGACTATCGCATTTTTATAAAATAATTATATCTGCTTACATTGGCATCAAATCGTTTTTCACGCAATACCTTAAGAAATCATTAAATGGACCTAAATCAAATACCAAGGTCACAGATGAAAAAGTTCCTGAACAGGCCTTATTCATTTAATGATGATTTGAAATACAATCTCAGGCTGAGCATCGGTATTAGCATAGGCATGTTTATGTTTTACCTTTTCTTTCAACCCCTCGACCTGAAAAATGCTGATTTAAATAATCGACTGGTCATCATAGCCGGGTTTGGCTTCATCACATTTTTTATCCTCGGCCTGAACTTAATATTTCTGCCATTTATATTTCCGAAATTTTTTCAAACAGGAAAATGGAACCTAATCCGGGACATCATTCTCAATGTATGTATTTGGATTCTGATTTCTATCGGCTATACCTTTTATGCCCGGTATGTGGGGTTGATAGCAATCACCCTACACTCTATGTTCAAATTGCTTTTGCTTGGCCTTGCCCCTGTGGCCATCCTGGTTGTTGCAAATCAAAATAAAATACTGAAAAGATATTTGCAGAACGCCCTGGAACTAATAAAAAAATTGGATCAGGAGGAAGGAGAAGACGCGGGTCATCCTGCTGAATTCACTTTTGAATCGGACAAAAAATCGGAGTCATTAAAAGTGGATCTGAACACGGTGATGCTCATAAAATCGGCCAACAATTACATTGAGGTGTTTTGGAAAAAAGACGATGAAGTGCACAAAAGGCTTATTCGCAATACCTTGACAAAAATTGAGGGCCAGTTAAAAAGCCAGCCGAATTTCATTCGCTGCCACAGGACTGCCCTAATTAATAAGTCGTTTGTACAAAAGCTTTTCGGCGGATCACAGGGGCTTCATGTCCGTCTTAAAGGGTTTGATGAATTGATCCCAGTCTCCAGGCAATATTCCATGAAGGTAAAAGAACAAGTTACTGAATAGCGTTAAATAAATCTGATCAATTGACCAATGGTGAATGCCATTCGCCACAAAAACCGGCATTCAAGCCCTGTTTACCTTCATCAGCCACAAATATTTTGCATGTAGCTTTTGATGGCCTATCATAGCGGTTCAATTTTTTAGCTATGAATGTATTACTTGTTTATCCGAAATATCCGGACACTTATTGGAGCTTTAATCACGCACTCAAATTCATTTCAAAAAAAGCTGCCCACCCTCCATTGGGCTTGATCACAGTTTCCGCTATGTTGCCGGAAGACTGGAATCAAAAACTTATTGACATGAATATTGAATCGCTACTCGAAAAGGATCTGCACTGGGCAGACTATGTGCTGGTTAGTGCCATGTCGGTGCAAACAAAGTCAGTGAACGATCTCATTGTCAGATGTAAAAAGCACCATAAAAAGATCATTGCCGGCGGGCCACTCTTTACCGCCGAATATGAAAATTATACTATGATCGATCATTTGATTTTGAATGAAGCAGAAATTACGCTTCAGCCATTTTTAGATGACCTTGCAAACGGAATCCCAAAACGCATCTACTCCTCAGAAGAATTTGCCGATGTACGGGAAACGCCGATACCGGATTATTCTTTGCTGAATATATCGCATTATGCCTCGATGAGTATTCAATACACCAGAGGTTGCCCCTATAACTGTGATTTTTGCGATATCACGGCCCTACTGGGGAAAAAAGTCCGGGCAAAGACGACAACACAGATCATTGCCGAACTGGATAATTTGCGAGTCCAGGGTTTTATTGGGAGCCTGTTTTTTGTAGACGACAACTTTATCGGCAATCGAAAGGTATTGAAGCAGGATCTTCTGCCAGCGATAATTAATTGGATGGAGGAAAATAATCATCCTTTTCATTTCCTCACCGAAGCCTCGGTGAACCTGGCTGATGATGGAAAATTGATGCGCATGATGGTCAAAGCCGGATTTGCAAAGGTATTTGTGGGCATAGAGACCCCCGATGAGGCTAGCCTAGCGGAATGCAGCAAGACCCAAAACAATAATCGTGACCTGATCGATGCCATCCAAAAAATACAATTTTTTGGTATGGAAGTATCAGCAGGATTTATTGTTGGTTTTGATAACGATACCGCTACTATTTTTCAACGACAAATCGACTTCATTCAAAAAAGTGGCATTATCTCCGCCATGGTGGGCCTACTCAATGCGCCGAAAAAAACCCGTTTGTATGAGCGCCTACATAAGGAAGGAAGGATTATCGCAGATTTTGATGGCGACAACACCAATTTTGCTTTAAACTTTGTGCCAAAAATGAAAAAAGAAGAACTGCTTGCTGGCTATCAAAAAATCCTGGATGGCATATATTCCTGTAAGCCTTACTTTGAAAGAGTGAAAACATTTCTGGTAGATTTTGAACCTAAAGTTCATAATCAAACCAAATTAAATCTATCAAAAACAAAGGCTTTGTTAAGGTCTGTTGTGATTCTTGGAATTGTAGATGGAGGAAGAAAATACTTCTGGAGCTTGTTTTTCTGGAGCTTATTCAAAAAGCCAAAAGTATTCTCCCTGGCGATCACCTATGCGGTATATGGGTTTCATTTCAGGAAGGTATTTATTCGTTGAGTTGTGAACTCTTAAAGTGTGTCGTAAAATTGAATTTACCACTGATGCAGGAAGGCGCAAAGAATTCATAGCGGCTTTTTCGCCTCAGCGGTTTAAAAAAAGTACCACTGCTTATTAATCTTAACCCTGTCTGGCTTACCAACTTTATTGCTTCACGTATCGAAAAGTATTACATCATCCTTTTTACTAGCTGAATAAAAAAAGTACTTTCGGGCATATTTATTTTTCATGGCAAAAAAGGACATACAGGAAGAGCTCAAACATTTGATTGCCTTACTCAAAAAGGAAAAGGAAGAAGATCTGCTCTACTACAAACGAAAGATGACAGGCACCTCACTTACCGAGCGAAGGAAGCAAGGCGTTTGTTGGTATCCTGTAAACCTGGAGAAAACGAAATTTGATGTCGGCGATCGTTTGTTGGTAAAAATCACGCGCCCTCCGGAGCATCGGGATGCACATATGTTCCAGTCGGGAAAGCTGGTAAGTTTGTTCTCGAATGCGGCAAGCAACAACGAAAATAGCGAGGTGGTACATGGCGTGGTCAACCAGGTGAAAGAGCATGAAATATGGATGACCCTGAACAGCGATGAGGTGCCCGAATGGATTCACGATGGATTCCTGGGTGTGCAGTTGCTCTTTGATGAAAACGCATACCGCGAAATGGAAAATGCGCTGAAGTTCCTGATCAAAACCAAGGAAGAGCGCATCAACGAAATGAAAGGGATTCTGCTTGGTGGTATCGAAGCTCAGTTCGAGGATAAACAGCCTATTGTACTTCCCGCACTTAATCAAAGTCAGAATAGGGCCATAAACCTGATACGCAATGCCATGGATGTGGCGATTATTCATGGCCCTCCGGGAACTGGAAAAACCACTACCTTGGTGCAGGCCATCCTTCATGTATTGCACGATGAGCACCAGGTTCTGGTGTGCGCCCCGAGCAATGCTGCAGTTGATCTTTTTGTTGAAAAATTGGATCAGGAAGGTGTAAATGTGGTACGCATTGGCCACCCGGCCCGTGTAACACAAACTATTCTCAGCAATACCCTGGATGCCAGAATTGCCCATCATCGTGATTATAAAGATCTGAAAGTACTGCGAAGGAAGACCGATGAATACCGGAGCATGGCTAAAAAATACAAGCGGAATTTCGGCCCTGAAGAGCGCAAGCAACGAAAGCTGCTTTATTCAGAGGCCGGCAAGCTGAAAGCCGAAGCCGAGCAATTGGAATATTATATTATACAAGGCATTCTTTCTACTGCGCAGGTCATTGCATCGACCTTGGTCGGAGCAAACAATTCCCGCCTGAAAGGCATGAAGTTCGACACCGTTTTTATCGACGAGGCAGCCCAAGCCCTGGAGCCGGCCTCCTGGATTCCCATTATAAAATCTGACAAAATAATTTTTGCAGGCGATCATTTTCAGTTGCCACCGACCATAAAATCTTTTGAGGCTGCAAAAGCCGGTCTTGAAGTGACGCTCTTTGAAAAGGCCATCAAACGCAATCGTGCTGACATCATGCTACAAGAGCAGTACCGCATGAACTCGGACATCATGAATTTTTCCAGCAATTACTTCTATAAGGGCAAACTATATCCCAATGAACAGGTAGCGGATTGGAGGGTGTTTGAAGAGGATAGGCCTGTGGAATTTATTGACACTGCCGGAACCGGTTTTTTTGAGGAGGTAAATCCTGAAAGCAAAAGCTCCTTTAACCGCGAAGAGGCTAATTTGTTGATGAGGCATTTCAATGATTATCTGAGCAGAATAGACAGGATGGGGAAGCTTGAAACGATTCTTAATATCGGTATTATTTCGCCCTACAAGGCCCAGGTGGAGGTGATTAAGGAATTATTTGAGGAGGCCTACGGAGACCATGACGATATAAATGATAAGGTGGCTATCAATACAGTCGATTCCTTTCAGGGCCAGGAACGGGACATTGTTTATATTAGCCTGGTGCGGTCAAATGAAAAAAGTGTGATCGGCTTTCTGTCGGATACCCGCAGAATGAACGTCGCCATTACGCGCGCCAAAAAGAAGCTGGTAATTATCGGCGATAGCGGCACGATTGGCACGCATCCTTTCTATGAGAAATTCCTGGATTATGTCAATGAAATTGGCGCTTATCGGAGTGCGTTTGAGGTGGGAGCGTTAGGGTAGCAGGACAAGGAGCAGTGGCAGTAGGCAGTGGCAGGAGATAGTAGCAGTTAGAAGTGGCAGTAATCAGTTGTGGTAAGGTGAGGTTGGGGATTATTCATCATTATTCCGCACCGAATCCACAAATTGCCGTCATTGCGAGGCGGAGCCGTGGCAATGAGGGTGATTTGCGATAAAGTAATCTAATAGTGATGAGAAGGCATCGTTTAATAGAGAAAAATGCTATTGTTTTTAAAAGCAAAAACCCCGGGAAATGATTCCCGGGGTTTTATTTATCTGGTCGATGTTGATTTCTATTTTCTTTGTATGTATGGTAAACGAACTTAATCGAAGATTGTTATTATAAGTTTGTAAAACTTTGAGATTTCTTTAGTAATCCTTACTATTGTTTTACTTATGGCACCATATCCGGGGACGGTTGCAAGACCTCAGACAAAACCCGGGAATTTCGAAGGCCAATACTATTTTACTTGCCCACTCCATTCTTTCAATTCCGGAGGGATGGTGTATTGAGGATCCTGAATCATCTCGTGGTCGGTCAATGTAAGCAGAAATGCCTTCAGGGCAGCCTTGTCTTCTTGGTTGAGCTGAACTCCTTGTTCCCTTACCCCTTTCATTAAGGGATGAACATAATCGGAATAGACCAATTCTCCTGAATAAAAATCAATGATTTCGTCCAGGGAGCTAAACCGGCCATCGTGCATGTAGGGGGCGGTGAGTTCGATGTTGATCAATGAAGGCGCCCGATAGGCCCCGATGTCCATTGGATCGTCGGTAATGGAATTCCTGTCGCGTTGTTCGGGATGGAATAATTCATCTTTTGCGTTGTTGAAATACTGATTGGTGGTCATCAATATCGAGCCTCCATGACAATGGAAACAATCGGCGTCTTCGGAGAAAAACAAATCATGGCCTTTTTTTTCTTTAACCGTGAGGTCAGCTTCCTGCCTGAGGTACTTATGAAATTTTGAATTCTGCGCTACAATAGATCGTACGAATTGACCAATTGATTTGCTGATCCGGTCGTAGTTAATCTCTTCGCTGCCAAAAGCGGCTTTAAATTTTTCTTTATACATCGGCACAGCATTGATGGCAGCAACACTTCGTTCTATGGTACTATTCATTTCGTGGGGGGCGGTGATGGCCATCCATACCAGCGATTCAATGCTTTTGAAATGGTAATCCTGCGGATTTGCTTCATTCGTATTTCCGGTGTACTCATTTGACTCATGAATAAATCCATTCCACAAATAGCCGTTGTGATTGTACACAGTGTTGACGAGCGGAAGCATATAATTGGGTGATGGCATCCCATTCGGATATTCTGCAGTTGGTAATCCGAAGGTCTGGCCTCCTTTGTATTTGGGATGATTCAAGCCTACCTCAAAACCATATTCCTGTATGTGGCACGTACCACAGCTCATAAGCATGTCTTTGGAGGTATTTCCTGAAAGCCTGCCATCGTAAAAAAGGTAGCGTCCCAATTCTACGCCTTCCACAGTCATCTGATTGTCGGAAGGAACATTAAGGATTTTAGGGAAATATTCAGCATCGGGAATGGTGTAGGGGGTTGGCTGAAAGGATTGAACCTGCAATCCGGTATTATTTTCTGTACCACATGCCCAAACCATCAGCAGCATGAGTGCCGGAATTGCCAATCTTAATGTGACGAACTTTTTCATGATATATGCAAGTTAATTATTCATCTTTCCTCAAAAGTAACATTAATTACCAAAATGGTCACATGGCCTCATGTACATCGCCTATCGCACTTATGGAAAATACATTTCTTCCATTTTCTACTCCCATTTTCATGGCCTCCTGGTTTTGCATGATTTTTCCGCCATGGATGTTATGATTGTAGTTATTGGGGGTGTCCCACCACTTTTCTACATTCATTCTTAAATTTATAATTTTAATTTCATCTGTGCGCATTGAAAACGATGAAGCGGGAAGCTCTACTTCGAACCAATTTTGTATGAAGCCAACAATGTTATTATCAGCATCTCTTTCCTGACCAACACCAAGATGGAAATTAAATGGCGCACGTTGATCCTCCGTATTTTGCCAAAAACCATTCAATTTCATATAATGATATCCCCCCTGGTCGCCGCCAAGATTTACCGGCCATAGCATATCGCTTTCCGGAGGATCAGTAAAGGTATAGG
>JAUUZS010000065.1 GCA_030589835.1 Cyclobacteriaceae bacterium | reverse complement strand
TTCGCATGATAAGCCAGGCTTCTATAGGTGCTATTTTTCCGCCAAGCAGCTCAAATTCATTCACACTGATGCTATCGATGTCTTTGGTATTTCCGATTAACAGCCCTGCCACGACATCCGAATGCCCACCAATATATTTCGAACACGAATGAATTTCCAGATCCACGCCAAGCTTTAAGGGTTGCTGGAATATTGGGGTAGCCCAGGTGTTATCTATAATTGTTTTTATTCCTTTCGATCGCGCCATTTTAGTCACTCCTTCGATATCCTGAATGCTGAAAATAGCTGAAGATGGGCTTTCCAGATAAATCAGTTTCGTGTTTTCCTGAATTGCTTCTTCAAATTCACTTACTTCATTGCCGGAGACAAACGTAGTTTCTATCCCCATCTTCTTTTTTAAATAAACATGGATCAGGTTGTTGGCAGGCCCATAAATATTTTTTAAGGCAATGACATGATCCCCGGCATTTAAAAAATACATCGTCGCAGCGGTAATGGCGGCCATGCCAGATGTAAAAAGTTTTGATTTCTCGCCACCAGCCAGCTTTGCTAATTTTTTTTCCACCATATGAACACCGGGATTCCTTCCCCTGCTGTATATGCTTGTATTGACCCTATCGTCAAAAGCCTTATCAATATCTTCCCAGCTTTCAAAAGTAAAGAGGGTATTTTGAAAAATTGGAGGTACTACCGCCCCTTCATAATTCTCCCTATCTTCAGCATAGTGGGAAATCATCGTCTCCATTTTCCAGTCTTTTTTCATATCGGTTTTAATTCTTTACTTTTTCATTATAAAAACACCCTATCCCGGCTATGGCCAAAAATGGGGCCACCATCATATTCGTCAAAGACAAGATTTGCCAATGCCAATATTCTCCATACGAAATACCAAGGGTAGCCACAATAAATATGGATGTCGTCGTCCACGGCACAAGGCTTTCGATCATAGTGCCATAATCTTCCAGTGAGCGCGACAACACCTTTCTTGGAATATTGAATTTATCGTACTCTTTCACAAAGGCATCGCCTACCACAAAACTTGTCGCATACTGGTTTGACGTCATGGCATTTGTAATCCCCGCCGATACTAAAGAAGAAATAATGACGGTGCTTCTCTTTTTGGCAAAATTAAAAACCCGTCCCACGATAATTGTCATCGCATCAATCTTATCCAATGCTCCTATGTATACAAATACTAAAATTGAAATGATTAACGGCTCACTCAGTTCATACAATCCTCCTCGATTAAAAAGTTCCATCACATTTTCAGGCGTCCTTTTCGCCCAAGTTGCCATGTTGGTATCGAATCCTTTGTAAACCGTTTGAATTATATCTGCAAATCTGAAATCCTGAAATACAGTTGCCAGTGCCACAGCAGCTACTACAGAAGTTAGTAAGGTAGGAACCGTTGCTTTTTTTCTGATTGATCCATACAACACAATTATTGGAGGTAATAATAAAAACCAACTGAAGTTGAATAAGGATGCTATCGAAGTCAGGGTTCCTTCTACTTGCGCAATAGTTGAAGGCAGCTCGTCGGCAGGATGGGTAAAACCCAACACAAAAAACACCATCAGCGCCACTGCTGCAGATGGCATCGTAGTGTTGGCCATTGAGCGGATATGGTCAAATAATTTTACTTCCACTGCCAGTGCAGCGATGTTGGTCGTATCGGAAAGGGGTGACATCTTATCGCCAAAATAAGCGCCGCCTATAATCGCACCCGCCGTGATCCCTAAATGGGCATTCACAGCAGTGGCTACACCCATGATTACGACCCCGATGGTTCCAATAGAGCCCCAGGAAGTCCCTGTAACGGTAGAAAAAACAACCGGAACAATGAAAGCCAATACGTAAATGTAATCCGCATTGATGATTTTAATTCCATAATATACCAGCATAGGGATGGTTCCGCTGACAATCCAACTACCGATTATCAGGCCGATAGCAAGCAGAATAAACAAGGTGGGCATCGCTTTATTCAATTTTTCGATGATACTCTTTTGTATCGCATTCCATTCATAGCCCATGATCCTGAGCTGGGTAATAGCAAAAATTGCCCCACTTAAAAATACAATTTCTAGTGGAAAGGGTTCCTGATCAAATAAATAGGGCCTTAAAATAAAACCATAGATGATCATCACAAAAAGAAAGGACACGGGGAGTAAGGCTTGTAAAAAAGTGGCTTTCTTGCTTTCGGTATCTACTATCATCAAAAATCCTATATCTAAGTTTATATCCTCTGCCTGTGTGAACCAAAAATGAGTCTAAAGTTTCAAGTACATATTCAACCTTTCTCAATCCCTTCAATCTCTATTCAATCTTTACTCAATCTCTACTCAATCTCTACTCAATCTCTACTCAATCTCTACTCAATCTTATTTCCCCGCTTTTATGTCTTCCAGCTCTTGCATCAGTCTTTCCACAATTTCCGGATGTTGTGCATATACATCAATCTGCTCGCCAGCATCATTCTTCATATTGAACAATTGCCCGGTAGGCTTGCCTTCTTCGGGAGCAATGGTAGATGGTTTCGAAAATCCTCCTGATCCCAATCCTTCAATCAATTTCCATTCGTCATGCCGGATAGAAAAATATCCTCTTGAACTGTGGTGAATCACTGCCTGGGAATTGTCTGGTTCTCCACCAAGCAATACAGGCAAGATGCTATAACTATCCATTCCAACCCCTGTTGTAAGATCATCTCCGGCGATCCCGGCGACAGTCGAAATAAGGTTAGTAAGCGTAGTTAATTGATTGCTTTGCGAATTTGCGGCCACCTTACCGGGCCATCGGACAATAAATGGTATCCTATGGCCTCCATCCCAAATATCAGCTTTCATTCCTCTGTAGATAAAGGATGCTTTGTGATCAAACCTTTCAATAAATTCCGGTTTCCAAAAAGGTCCGTTGTCGCTGGCAAAAAATACCAGGGTATTGTCACTCACCCCGTTTTTCTCCAGGTTGCTTAACACTTTTCCGATCCCTGCATCTACCATTTGAACGAAATCACCATACTGGCCAGCACCGGATTTTTCATTATAATTATCCTTTGGTACCCATGGCGTATGTGGTGCGGCCAAGGGCAAATAAAGGAAGAAAGGCTCTTCTTTATTTGAATTTTTATCAATGAAAGCATTGGCTTTTTCGACAAACGTTGGCAGCACCTCATAGAAATCGAAATCACTTGTTATTTTTCCCTCTCGCCAAAATGCCCCGGTAGCCCAACTTTCAGCATCCAGGTCATTGCCCGGAGTATACTGATCGGGGATACTTGTCAACACGTCATTTTCCAAATAGCAATATGGTTGCATATCTAAAGAGGCTGGCAAGATGTAAGAATAATCAAATCCATGGGCTGTAGGGCCATTGGAAGGTGGCGTTTCAAAATCAACCCAATCCGCATTCATGTTTTTCAATATGGGCACATCGCCATAAACGATCTTCAAGGAGTCTTTGCAGGATGCTTTGACAGCCCAATCCAATCCCAAATGCCATTTTCCAACTACACCGGTAGTGTATCCTTGCTTATCAAGCAGCTCAGCTACGGTAGTTTCCTGGTGTTCGATGAGCGATTGTCCATAGCCATTCAATACACCCCGTGGCAATTTTGACCGCCAGCAATATCGTCCGGTCATGATACCATAACGCGTAGGTGTACAGACCGATGAGGGCGAATGTGCATCCGTAAACCGCATGCCCTCTACAGCCAGCTTGTCTATATGTGGGGTGGATATGTTTGAGTCTGGATTGTAGGCAGAAACATCCCCATAACCAAGGTCATCAGCAAGGATATACACGATATTTGGTTTGGTGTTTTCTCCTTGCTTTTTTTCTGAAACGCAGGAAAAAAATAAGACCAGGGATAAAATGATGATGATTCTCATTTGAATTTTATATTAAGGTGTTGAAAAAAAGTCTTGAATGCTTTGTTATTCGCCTAAAACTAATGCTAATAAAGTAAAAATATACTTTTTTTATTGCATTTATAATCGATTCCATACATGCAATAGCGGTCATTGCACCAAGTGGTAACTCGACATTTTTTACATTGCAATAATTTTATACCGTAAACCATGTTTTTTATGTTAAATAAAGCACTTTTTCTAATTTCATTGTTATTTCTATTTGCTTCGAGCTGTGATTCAAAAGAAGAGATAGAGCCGGTTGTACCCATAATTCAAATTTCTGACATGAATCTTCAAGAGGGCGATGAGGGTGTTGTGAGCTTTGATTTTCCCATTACTTTGGAGCAAGCCCATACCGAAGACATTACCCTAATTTATACTACAGATGATGCCTCCGCCTTTCAAAACCTGGATTATAATAAAGCTGAAGGACAAATTACCATTCCTGCCGGTTCCACGGAAGCGAGCATAACGCTAGAAATTATTTCGGATGTCATAAAAGAAGCAAATGAGATCTTTCGAATACGATTTGAAGCTGATCAGACGGTTGAATTCAACATGATGACGGCCTCAATAAAAATTACGAATGATGATGTTTTACTGCCATATGATACGGAAGATTATAGCACACCAACTTCCTATGCGGGATGGACTGCTGTTTGGGCAGATGAATTTAATGGGCCGGAAATCAATTTGGAATGGTGGACACATGAAATTGGCAATGGAGACAATGGCTGGGGAAACAATGAATTGGAATTTTATACTGATGCGCCGGAAAACTCACGGATTGAAAACGGCAATCTTGTTATAGAAGCCCGAAACGACTCCTGGAATAGCAGGCAATACACCTCAGCGCGCATGGTTACTAAAGACAAAAAAACATTTGGCTTCGGACGTACGGACATCAGGGCGAAAATACCCTATGGACAAGGCATTTGGCCTGCCCTCTGGATGCTGGGAATAAATATTGATGATAAGGGATGGCCTGCCTGTGGTGAAATTGACATCATGGAATTGATAGGCAATCATCCGTCAGAGTCCCATGCCACCGTTCATTTTGGATCAGATATGAACAATTATAAATATACCGGTGATTCATATAAGGTATCTGACGAAATATTTAATGATCGTTTTCATGTGTTTAGCGTTGTGCGGGAAATGAGTCAAATGTGGTTTTATGTTGATGATATCTTAATCTTTGATTTTTCCACATCGGATACACAAGGTCAGCCTTATCCTTTCAATGAGCAGTTTTTCTTTATTTTTAATGTGGCTATTGGCGGTAACTGGCCGGGAAGCCCGGATGCAACCACTGTTTTTCCTCAATTCATGGAGGTAGATTATATCAGGGTATTTGAAAAGGAATAAGATTTACTAACTCTTCTTTTGGATTTATAGAATTGATTATCGGAAAAAATTACGATACTATTTGTGGATGATTCAATCAAAGACAGACTTCAATGGTTGGCTCCTACCGTGTGCTTCAAGGAATGCTTCTTTTGAACCAAACCACTCCATTATTTCACTCGCATTTACCATGGAATCAGTTGAATTCATGATCCCGGTATATGACGAATGCAACCAATGGCTGATGTCGTCTACAAATCCATGATGAACAGGATTATTGTGGATATAGACGATTAACTCCGTATAGTAATGATCGTTGTTGATTGGTTTGCGTTTGACTGGCCTGTTAATTAACCCACCCATACGATTATATTTATTATTAAAAGCTTTTGCATAGCTGTTAAATAATTTCGAAAACTGAAGACTTATCAGACCTGACAGGTTTTCAAAACCTGTCAGGTCTTGGTCATTAATATCGAAAAACTCTAATAAACGTGATTCATCCTTTATCCTAACCATCAAATGAAAATGGTTTTTCATCAAACAATAGGCATGCGTATCGGCTATCGGAGGGATGTATTTCTTATATTTTTCGAGGAAGTAGCGATAATTATCATCTTCTCGAAAAAGATCGTCATCTCCATTGGCGTGATTATATATGTGGTAGACCGTTGATGGAAGAAATGGCGGGTGGTAGTCCTGCATTTGTTGCTAATAATCGTTCCTGATTTTATAAATTTACGAATAACAGCATCGATATTCAAACCATAACTCCAACTCTTCAAGGGTTTGAAATCCTTGAAGAGTTAGTAGGAAGAATATTATATTAGAACCAGTTTATGTTTGGCGATATAATCCGGATCAATGTCTACACCTAGTCCCGGTCCGGAAGGCACAGTTACTACGCCATCTTCACTTGCTAAAGATGAGGTGCTACACTCAACAGGAATCTGCTTGTTGAATCCCTTGAATTCATGATAGGGCCCTGCATTCGGAATGGCAGAAACAAAATGCATCATGTATAAATAACCCAATCCGGAACCGGAGATATGGGGAACACATTTCTTTCCTAAAGCATGCGCCATCAGGGCCACTTTCATAGATCGGATCATCCCTCCAAAATAAAACATATCCGGTTGTACGATCTGAACGGCATCATTGGCAACAAGCCATCTGAACTGATGCAAACTTGGCTCCTGCTCGCCTCCTGCTATCGGCACATTCAAGGCATCTGCAACCTGCTTCGTTTCCTCATACCAATCAAAAGGCGTTGGTTCTTCATAAAAATCAAACTTATACTCCTCGATTATTTTCCCGATTCTTATGGCTTCCTTTACGGAATACGATCCATTCGAATCGGCATAGATCACCATGTCGTCACCAAACGTTTTTCGCACAAGCGGAATCAAAGCCTCAGATCTTCCATCAGGGTAATCAGCATCCTTGCTCATCCGACCACCGACCTTGAATTTCAATGCTTTGGCATTTGATTCTTCGACATTTTTTTTAATTCGTCCAATGGATTCCTCAGCAGATTTACCCCGGTAATTATTTGCCCTGTAAACGGCCACCTTAGGAGTGTGAATTTCACCAATCATTTGTCCAATAGATTTTTGAGCAATTTTCCCCAGCATATCCAAAATCGCAAACTCAATGGTAGCCATAGGCACCCATAGCGCCAGGTTTTGAACTTTATAATTGCTTTTATATACATAAACTTCCTCTAGCAATGCTTCCAATTTCCTGGCATCCTTACCGATAAAAAACGGTTGCAGGCGATTGATAAAAATCGGGTAAAGCGAGCTCATTTGCGCGTTGTTGCTTACTGAAATTCCTTCTGCTCCGTCCTTTGTTCGAACCTTGCAAATGAAATTCCCCTTGTAGCGCAGCAAATCCAGCGACTCTATAATCAAGGGCGTATCAAATAAATTTGACTTTATGATTGGCTGAGCAAGAACTTTATTCAATATGCTGTAATTCTCTTCAATACCTTCATTTGGTATTTTGGATTCTGATTTGCATGAACTCAATCCACCGGCTAAAAAAGTTGCTCCAAGGGCACTTTTAGTCAAAAAATCTCTTCGTGTGTTTTTCATTGTATTCGTTTTTAATTTTTATTCGCTTTCAATTTTATACTTCCTTATTTCTTGTTCCTTATTTATCATTCCTTATTCCCTGTCTAATATTTTATTGTTCCATTTTTCTTGTTTCATTTTTCCTCCACCAAACATCCCACAATAGAGTCTCTTAGCTCTAATATTCCTGGCACCCAGAAACCAGCGCCCAGAACCTAGCCCCCCGCTCTACAACGGCCCTTTGTTATTATTCTTTACCGCCTTAGTTTTTGCTCCTGGCATTTCCCCTCTTACCCGCTCAATATCTAGCGCTTTTCCCGTTTCGGTATGATACCATGCTGGAGTGAGGGTTTCCGGCACATCATCACCGGTTTCTATGATCCATTGATTCATTACGCCTCTCAAATCGTCTAAAACTTCTTTATACCTATCAATAGATGCTACGTTGCTTAATTGTTGTGAATCCTGGAAGCAATCAAATAATTCTTCATGAGCTCTTGGTGTCAAAAACACATCGGCCTGGGCAGCATTTAGTTTTCCCGCATCGCGCACATCTTTCAAATCAGCATAAGATGGGGAATTGTTGGAGTCCGCAGGCCCCTGGTTGCTAAACTGTGGGCGATTGTTTACCAAATACATAAAATGCTTGGTCCTGACCATGCGCTCGTGAGCTTCGTAATCGTGCCAGTTGTGCTCTGCAAATACATAGTTACGATGCTCCGCTGATGGTTTTTTAATCGTTTTAGCAAAGCTAATGCCCTGAAAAGTTGGGCCTATTTCCACACCAGCCAATTCCAAAAAGGTAGGCGCAATATCAATTACACTAATCAAGCTATTGCTTTCGAGCCCTTTTCCTTGTTGCCCGCCGGGCCAGCTGATGACAAACGGCGTTTTCATTCCGCTGTCATAAACACGCGTTTTACTTCTGGGAAAAGGCCGTCCATTATCTGCCATGATGATGATGACCGTATTATCAAAAACTCCCTGCTCCTTGAGTTCCTTTTTTACCTCGCCAACATAATAATCCATCCGTTGAATTTCATTGTAATAGGAAGCTAAATCCTGCCTTGTACCCTCAGCATCGATCAGATAGGGAGGTATGACAGAATTGGCAGGATCGTGAGGAGTCCCGAAATCATCTGCATGCCATATCCTGTGTGCATCGTGTGCGGCAAACCAAAAGAAGAAAGGTTTGTTTTTTGGCCGTTCCTTCATCACTCTCAACCATTGCTTCTCACCACCGGTTCCATTGTCTTTTTCTACCACCAAATCAAAATCTTCTTTGGCATTCTGCCCAAGATGCCATTTGCCGGCAGAGGCTGTATAGTATCCCGAATTTTTAAGTGTTCCGGGCAGCGTGGGCATTCCGGCAGGAAGTGGGGTATGCAATTCTGCCGCACCCGTGTTGTGCGGATACCGACCGGCAATAATACTACATCTGCTTGGACTGCACGAACTTGCCGTCAGAAAGGCATTGGTAAACTTAATCCCTTCACTGGCCAGTTGATCAATATTAGGGGACTTCACGGTTGGATGCCCGTAACATCCCAGATCATTCCAGCTGATATCATCGCCAATGATGATGACGAAATTGGGACGGTCAACTTGACCTTTGGCTATTGGAATATCAATCGAGGTAAAAGCTAGAAGAAGTAGAAGATATTTGATTTTATTCATTGTATTAAAAAATTTATTCTTCTTTATAATTTGGATTCAAAAAAGGATACTGTGCCCCTACCTCTGCTCTCCATGTTTGCAATGCGCTATGCAACTGATCCACAATTTCAGGACTTGTTTCCGCCAGATCATTGGACTCACCGATATCATCATCCAACTTATACAATTCCATGGTTCCGTCCTCAAAAAATTCAATCAATTTATGATTTCCAACACGCACGGCACTGTAAGGCGTCGCCCCTCCGGGATGGTAATGCGGATAATGCCAAAACAAAGATGATCGGCTTAATTTGTTATTAGTTGATTTCAGATGTGTATGCAGGTTGATTCCATCATTTTCCACTACAGGCAATCCAGCTAGTGATAATATCGTTGGATAAAGGTCCATGCCAATAATTGGCAGATCCGAAACAGTTCCACCTGATGTAATCCCCGGGACATGGGCAATAAATGGCACTCTGACGCCTCCTTCATAAGATGATCCTTTCCCTGCCCTTAATGGCCAGTTATCGGTGATTTCCCTTAGCTCCAATCCGCCATTATCGCTTGTAAAAAAGATGGCGGTATTTTTATCAAGCCCAAGAACTGAAAGTGTGTTTCTGATCCGTGCCACACTTTGATCCACGGAATGAATCATGGCAGCATATTTAGCATTTTGATGCCTATTTTCATCTGTGATTTTTCCCTGATAATAACGGATCAAAGAATCGTGTGCCTGGATTGGTGTGTGTACCGCATAATGCGGGAAGTACATGAAAAAAGGCTGGTTTTTATTCGTTTCAATAAAACCAATTGCTTCATCAGTCAAGCGATCCGTAAGGTATTCCCCCTCTTTCCCTTGCTCCAGGTTGGGTGGATGCATCTTATCCCTCCGGTTCCCATGATAAGGATAGAAATACGAACCCGGCGCTCCCCAGCGATAGCCTCCAATATTCACGTCAAACCCATGGCTTTCAGGCCAATATTTGGGAGCATCGCCCAAGTGCCATTTGCCAAATATTGCGGTGCTGTAGCCACCTTCCTTAAGCGCTTTCGCAAGAGTCACCTCAGTGGTGTCGAGGTACATTTGCCAATCCGGAACTTTCAGCTTTGCCTTTGGCCGTTTACTTCCCTGAATCCAATCAGTGAGATGAAGCCTCGCAGGATATTTGCCCGTCATGATCGCTGCTCTGGATGGTGAACAAACCGTACAGGCGGAGTAGGCATTAGTAAACTTAACCCCTTCTGCTGCCAGCCTGTCAATGTTGGGCGTTTCATACAAATCACTCCCATAACAACCCAAATCCGTCCAGCCCATATCATCAATAAAAAAGAGAATGACATTGGTTTTTTGATCCTTTTGAGTACATGCATTCCATAAGAAAACAGCACTCGCTATCAGTAATGTTTTTATGACTAACTTCATTTAATACAAATGCTTTTTTTATTCATTGTGACATCAGTTCTATTTTTTCACAAAGAAAGCAATCGCGGTAAGCATCATTTTGGCATAGACAACCTGTCACCCAGCCAACACCCAGTACCCAGTATCCAGCACCCAGCACCCAAATTTAACCTGCCCTGAACCTCTTGATTTCTCCTTTGATTTCAATCTTTGGATGTCGCACTACTGCGCGATATTCATATTGCTGGCCTGTTTCCAATCCATTGATTTCGATCGAATATAATTTCAGCTCATTCATTTCTTTGAATGTTGAATATTTCCATTCACCTCCTTTGATGTTTTCAGCAAATCCAAGATAAGGGCGATACATGAATCCAACTTCAAATTGTTTTCCATCTCCTTTTTTTAGCAACTCTCCATGCAATTCAACTTTGTTTTTATCTACCTGCGCCTTGACGGTTTTTATGAATGGCGGATCAAGTGCCGGCTCAACATTTTCTAATTTCACGACAATGGGATTGGGCCATTTGTGATTGTTATATATCCGCTGGGCGCGAACTATAGAGATGTGCAAACCATCATCTTTTTGCTCAAACCTGGCGGTGGCATCCGCTTTCGGGTTGTATTCAACCAATTCACCTGACTGACCCAATACACTGATTTTTGTTTTGGAGTTTGATTTAATTGACTTCAAAATAAATTCTTTCCTCGCCCCCCTTTTCCAGTTTGGCATTTTAGTCAGGTATGCATAAACCGTATTTCCTTCTTTGGATTTTGAAAGCCATATATTTTCTTCATTAGTGATGATCCATGGCCTTACGTCGTAAAGAGATTCCTGATTTACAAAAGTCCATGCAGCAACCTCACGCAGTCGTTCTTCCTGCTCGATGGGCAATTCTCCATTTGGTTTCGGCCCTACATTCAACAAAAACGTTCCCCCTTTCGTTCTGCTTTCAATCAATATCTCGATCAACCTGCCGCCCGACTTATAATCATCATTGGTTGGCTTGTATTGCCACTGCGTACCCATAGTCACGCAGGCTTCCCAGGCCTCATCAGATGCCATGCCGGGTACATATTGCTCCGGTGTGGATATAGCTCCCCTGGTCACCAAAATATCCGGTTGCAGGCGCCAAACTACCTCCTTGGCTTTTTCCTGCAAAGGCCCTTCACCTCCATCAAAAAATACCACATCTATCTTTCCGTAATTGGTCATTAACTCGGTGAGTTGCTTTTCGGTAAATTCCAGATACTTGCTCATCACATTATCCGGAATGGGCTCGGGGAATCTTCTGCGCACAGTCTGGCCATTTTGATGCAGAAAATGAAAATCCTCAGGTGAATAATACAC
>JAUUZS010000360.1 GCA_030589835.1 Cyclobacteriaceae bacterium | reverse complement strand
TTTGTTTTTATAGGTTAAAAAAAATAAGCTCCTCCTGATCTTAATATTTACTACGACCTCTTAAGAGCAGGCAGCCGAAACATACAGACTCTTTTTAATGTAGGATCGTAGCACCACCAGGCTATTTAATTCTATGAGAAAGAAGGGTACAAGCGAGACGCTTGCACCAGGTAGCGCGGGACGCTTGCACCAGGTACCCATGGCTTATATTCCTACTCTTTCTTCAGCATTTCGCCCACTTCGAGCAAAATATCAACACTTTCCTTGGGTACGTCACCGTTGCCGTCGGGGCCGATGTTGAGCAGGAAGTTGCCGCCTTTGTCGTTGATGTCTTTCAAATGTTCATAGACAACTTCGGCGTTTTTCCAGTTGGTATCGCTCTTTTTAAAGCCCCATGAGTTGTTCAGGGTGTAGCAGGCTTCCCAATAGTATTTCAGTTCGCCTTCCGGATGTTCCTGCTCCGGGGTTCCGAAGTCTTTTTTGAATATCTTGCGTTTTGCCACGCGATTGTTGATGATGATATCCGGTTTTAATTCACGGATGTAGTTGTATAAATCCTGGCCGCCTTCCATGTCCCACCAGTGTACCCAATCGCCATCGAACCAAAGGATTTCCGTATCGTAATTGTCAATCAGCTCCTTCATTTGATTTTTCATGTAAGTAATGTATTCCTGCTTCTTTCCGGGCTTCATACTTATCTGCCCCCAGGGACTTCCTCCATCCTTACTATCAACATTCCTTTCTTGTGAAGGGTGGTGCCAGTCGATGATGCTGTAATAGGTACAAAATTTTAAGTCGTACTTTTTGCATGCGGCACTGAGTTCGGCCAGGATATCGCGACCTGCAAACGGCGTACTGGCCACATCATAATTGGTGTACTTGCTGTCCCACAGGCAAAACCCCTCGTGATGCTTGGAGGTGATGACGATGTATTTCATCCCGGCTTTCTTAGCTGTGGCGGCAATGAAGTCAGCGTCAAAATTTTTCGGATTGAAGGTAGTGACCAGCATGGTATATTCCTGTGCAGCAATATCTGCATTGGACTGGATCCACTCTGCATACTTCCCCGATGTATTTCCTTTCCACTCACCGCCAAGCTGACTGTACAAACCGAAATGGATAAACATGCCGTATTTGGCATCGGAAAACCAACTTAGCCTTTTATCAAAGTCTTCCGGAGTTTCATCTAAATAATTTTGTGTTTGCTGACCACAGGCTATGGATGTAAAAAGAATCAGGCTATATAGAAGTGTAATAATTCCCTTCATGTCATGGTAAAATTTTAATATTGAAAACGAAATTTATTAATAAATATATGGTTCTACCATGAATTTAATGAAAATAACAAATCGCAAAAATCAAATCACAAATAATGACCAATATTCAATATCCAAAATGAGAGCCAAAGTATAAAACAAATGATATGCTTATCGACAATTTGAATGCGCAGTAATAAGTTCAGTTTGTTTAAAAATAAGGCCAAAACCTCAATATTATAGGAGCAAAAGATTGTTATACCAATTGGTTTAGCAATTGAATAGGTTTGATTTTTTCTTTATTGAATATTATTTGTCATTTGATGATTGTTATTTGGAATTTTAAACGGAAAACTATTTCCATTAAAGTAGCAGTAAAAATAAATCTATTGATTAAACGACAGGCTAAATGAAAAATGGGGCTGTATGGAGCAGCCCCATTCATGTGATTTCTTATTACAAAGCACTTACCAATTCTTCCGGCATTTTTTTCACATCAGCAGGAAGATCCGATGTAAGGGCATTCATAAACGTTACAAGTTCATCTAGCTGCTCTTCAGTGAGATCGATATTCAGGTTCAATTTGGCGACAATTTTTGTCGCTTCTCTGAGGCTTTCTACACTTCCATCATGAAAGTAGGGATGCGTTTCGGCGATGTTTCGTAGCGAAGGCACTTTGAACATGTACTTCTCGGCTTCATTTCCGGTTTCCGCAAACCTGCCTTCATCAATGGGATCACTGCCGGTAAGCTCCCAGTAATTGCTATACAAGCCAAATTTTTGAATTATATTTCCTCCCAGTAAGCTGCCCATATGGCAAGTGGTGCAACCTACTTCCATAAAGGTTTTCAGGCCTTGTTTTTCATCAACCGATAAGGCATTGGCATTGCCTGCAAGATATTGATCAAATTTTGATGGCGTGAGTAAGATACGTTCAAAAGCCGCAATGGAATTCTGAATATTCGTATAGGTCAGTGGACTTGACTCCTCAGGAAACGTTTCTTTAAACAAATTCTGATACATTGGCACTTTGGAAAGCCGATCAACCAGAAACTTTTCACTTGGAATGGCCATTTCTACCGGATTCAGAATTGGCATTCCCGCCTGCTCTTCAACATCCTTAGCCCTGCCATCCCAAAACTGGCTGGTGTGTAGTGCTGCATTCAATACCGTTGGCGAGTTCCTGGTGCCAAGTCCTCCATCGTCTCCGGGGGAAGTGGCTAAGTTATCGACGCCAAATGTATTCAAATCATGGCATGTATTGCAGCTTTGGGTGCCATCTTTTGAAAGCCGGGTATCAAAGTACAAAATTTTGCCAAGCTTTATTTTGGCTTCTGTCATCGGATTATTGGGATTCTCAGATTTTGTTGCAAGTGCCTGAAATGTAGCCCTGGCTCGTTCGCCAATCTGGGCTTCCAATTCTGCGCTAACTTTCATGGCGCCCATTTGCTTTTCCATAGCATTTTCTTTAGGAGCTTTTTTATCTCCACAACTGATGGCCAAAAACAAGATCAATACAAATAAAACATTAATTGTTTTCATAAGATTAAATTAGATTAGTTTAACAAATTGATAATTAGATTTACTGTTTAAAAGGCGGTTAATGTTTACATGTAATTGGTTCAATTTGCCAGGTAAGCAAACAAGATTTTAAAGCCTTAAATTACATATTATAATATAAAAACTCATGATAATTGATCAAATTCGTGTTTGCGTCCTAAATTTTATTTCATGATAAAGAGAAGAGAATTTTTAAAATCATTTGCTGTAACCACCGGGGCAACTGTTTTCATACCCCGAAGCCTTTATGCCACATCTGTAAATACTCCGGGACCAGAAATAGCCTGCCAGCAATACACGTGGTTTTCATTTTTTAATAGAGAGCATAAATCATGGATGGAAAATCCGGATGACTCCTTCAAGGCCTACCTTGAATCCGGTTTCAGAGGATATGAACCTTCTTTTAGCAATCCGTCGGAGGTGGGCACACTCAAGGGTTTTCTGGACAAATATAAAATAAAGTCAACATCAATGTATGTGAATTCCGTTTTGCAAGAGCCACAACTTGTCGAAAAAAATATTGATGAAATATTGGCCATTGCCAAGGCGGCAAAAAAGATAGGCGTCGAAATATTAGTGACCAATCCCACACCTTTGAGCTGGGGAGGAGCAGAAAATAAAACCGATGAACAGCTTAAAGCGCAGGCCATTGCATTGAACCTATTGGGAAAGGAGTTAAAATCATTGGGCATCAAATTGGCCTATCACAACCACGATGCAGAGATGCGGGAGAGTGCGCGCGAATTTCATCATATGCTCACCGGAACTGATCCGGCTTACGTACATCTGTGCCTGGATGCACATTGGATATTCCGGGGAGCGGGAAATTCACAAGTGGCCCTTTTTGATATTGTGGAGTTGTATGCCGACCGGATTGTGGAGGTACATTTAAGGCAATCGAAAAACGGCATTTGGAGCGAAGTATTTGGAGAGGGAGATATCGACTACAATAGGCTTGCAAGGGTGTTGAAGAACCAGGAGATCAAGCCTCACCTGGTGCTGGAACAGGCTGTTGAAGACGGCACACCACATACCATGGGAACTGTGGAAGCGCTAAGCAAAAGCCTGATAAAGGCAAAAAAGGTCTTTAGGGAATGTTGTTAGAAACCAAACATTCACATCGAAAATGATCTTTATGGACAGACTCTAAATAGTGTCTGTCCATAAAGTCTGCTATCTGCGTTACGCTTGCTCTCAAAATGATCATTTACGAAATGTAAACTCACATTTTTCGAGCTACGCAAGCCCTGCCTACCGGACAGGCAGGCTTGATAGCAAACTTTCTGAACCAGACACCGAGTTTATGGACAGGCTCTAAATAGCCAATTTGGTTTCAGTTGGTCAAGGGTAGGTTTCGATAAAAAACGACCTTAATCTTGCTTTTTTAATCGAGCTTTCTGCGTTAGGTAATCGATTAATGGACGAAAACTTTCGGGGACTTTTGATTCGCCAAATTCCAGGGTTAGTTTTTCACCTTCACATTCAATGGAAATTTTATATTGAAATTGATCAGGCATATTTCCCGGAGTACCCTCATTTTTATGATGTGCAAAAAAGCCTGAACGATCAATCAATTGTTTGAGTTCTTCTGATTCTTCTGTTGATAAGGTCTTGCTATCTATTTCAACGGAAGTAGAAATTCCTGCAAAACCACCTGAACGTTCAAACCATATATAGTAGGGCTCCTGAAATGTCAAATTATTAGAAATTAAAACTAAACAGACTGCCAAAAATACTGCCACACCCTTTTCGTTTATCCATATTTATACCAATTCCAACTTCCTCCCATCCTTTTTTCACGGCATTTTGTTCCGGGCTATTTTCTCCATAAAGATCTCCCGCCACATCGAATGTCAAATTAGCGGCAGTGAGAAAATCAGTTGTTGCCGTGAGCTTATCACGGAGTGTAAGATACCAAATCTTACCTGCTTTTTCCCATGCATAACCACCCAATTCACGAGCTACTCCATAAAAGGCTCTATTAGGTATTCCTGAATTTATATGTACACCTCCATTATCACTTGTGGTATCAACATAATCATTCATATGACCAGGCTGAGGGTCTTTGCCCAAAACAGGATCATCATAGGCAGTGCCAGGATTTTTCATGGATCGGATTGCCTCACCAGCTACATTTGAAGTGAATAATCCTGCACCAATCAACCAATCGGCTTCTGCTGCGGTCTGATCTTTAATGCGTTGTTTTACCAGAGAGCCAAATACATCAGAAAATGATTCATTCAGTGCGCCGGGTTG
>JAUUZS010000400.1 GCA_030589835.1 Cyclobacteriaceae bacterium | reverse complement strand
TATTCAAATACCTTGAACCAGACTTATTATTATGATCTTACCGGCTTGAGATCAGGCATCTATTTTATATATGCCAAAGGCCAGGATTTTGTCCGTTCCAAGAAATTATTGATCAGCAGGTAAACGCAGCCTTTCCCAATCAATATCCGAACCCTTTTAGCTTGTTGATTTTTTTCCGCCAATCCGGTTCTACCTTTACAAACTGTTCTAAATAAACATGTTTGCCAAAAAATATTTCCATGTCTTTTCTGGATTCGATGCCCACTTTTTTGATCCGTTCTCCTTTATGTCCCAGAATTATTGCCCGCTGACTCTTACGCTCTACGTTTATGGTTACCCGAATTCGAATAATTTTTTCTTCTTCTTTAAAATCTGTAGTGACCACCTCGCAACTGTATGGCACTTCTTTTTTATAATATAAAAACAATTTTTCGCGAACGATCTCTGATACAAAAAACCGCTCTGGTTTATCCGTAAATTCTTCTTTGGGAAAATAAGCGGGATGCTCGGGCAACACTTCCAGTATCAACTTGAATAAATCGGATATTCCTTCTCCATTTAGGGCAGAAATCATGATGGTATTTTCCGATTCTATAATTCCTTTCCAATAGGTCATTTTATCAAGAGCCTGGCTCCCTTTGGCCAAATCAATTTTATTTAGCACCAAAATAATTGGCACCTCAGCTGCTTGAAGCCTTTTGATCATGGCGTCATCTTCGTATTTCTCATACAAGTCTGTGACAAACAATATCAGGTCTGCATCTTCCAGCGAACTGCTCACGAATTTCATCATGGATTTATGCAGCTCATATTGTGGGTTTAATATTCCGGGAGTGTCGGAATACACCACCTGAAAATCATCCCCACTCAAAATGCCCATGATACGGTGCCGGGTGGTTTGAGCCTTGGAGGTAATGATGGATATTTTCTCTCCAACAAGTTGGTTCATTAAGGTCGATTTGCCAACATTAGGTTTTCCGATGATACTTACAAACCCTGCTTTATGTATTTTTTTATTTTCACTCATTTACCGGCATTTTGTAGCGGATAAAAAATTATGCGCTCTGATTTTTTATTTTGCGCAAGTTACAATATAGAAACAAAATTCAATCAGATATTGGCAATTGCCTATGTACATTATACGGAATAAATGATTTTACCCTTTCCATTTACACATCTGCTTATAGCTTTAAACCTTTTTTCATTTAGCCATTCGGTTTTTGGTTTGTATGTGAGGACACAAACAAAGGCATGGGGAAACAATCCTAATTTCCGAGGAGTATTTCAAAAGAAGATAAGCAAGATTTAAGGACGTTTTTACTAAAACTTCCCTAAAACAATGGAGAATTGACCCGACCAGTAACTAAGATTTTCATCAGCAATTTCATTTCTGAGGTTTGTACCGTGAACCATTCGATACCCGGCACCCATCCCGATTTTCATAAAATGTACAACGTTTAGTTCCAGTTGTAGTCCGGGCTCGAAAAGCAAAAAGGCCGAGTTCTCTACAAAAACGTCATTTTGTTCCAATTGCAGGTTCCCGACACCCAAAAATAACGGCACAGAAAAGTGAATTACTTTCTTTGGCATGATGTTAAATCCCATCATCATTCCGGTATATCCCATATGCATGTCAAAGGATTCTCCTGGTAATGAAGTGGAAACCTGGCTGGAGGTGACAAGCCCGTAAGCGCCCAGGCCAAAATAGAAGTAGCTGTTGAATATCACGCCTCCGTGGGCGCCGACAAATACGGCTTCTTTATCGTTCAATGTGGTGAATTTTGAATCAATAGAACCGTAACCGGTGATTCTGGAATCGAAGCTGAATAAGGTCTGCATTTGATCATTTTTTTCACGACCACTTAACTCCTTTTGTGCAAGTACCAGACTGGTAAAACCGACCATAATTCCGATTGTTACTATAAATGCACGCATAATTTTTTTATTTTCTGTGCTCATAACTAAAAAATATATTTGACAGTGAACCCAAAATCCCAGGATTTAAATTGGAGATAGCGCAATCCATAATATTCGACATAGGGCTTCACTTCCATGCTAACGGTCATGGGAATTGTGAAAATCCGGTATTCCAATCCTAACACCCCATCTACGCCAATGGCATAGTAGGTCTTTTTTTCATTCTCTGTAACGATCGTAGAGTCATTCAGATAGTATTTCCGATTGTCTTGAGCGCTGATATGCCCCACATGACCACCTACACCATAATACCAATACAGATTTTCTGTAAATGGTGTTGGGATTTGAAGGTGCCATTGGTACATGGCATAGATCTGGGTGCCCTGATTATAACCGCCAAATCCTAGCATAAATTCAACGGCGCCGTTTTCTGTTAAAAATCTTTTGTAGCTCATCCCATCGGTTTTCCCAAGCCTTAATCCAGCTGAGTTTTTATATTCCTGGCCAAATACAGAAACGACCAGAAAGAAGAAGAAGAGTGTAAAGGTATATTTCATGGTGATGTAGTTTTAGCGGTTTTATTTATTATAAGTTTCCGGTAACGTGTCTTCAAAATCAATTGCCACTTCGCCATTTTGAGCATTGATATTTAATTTGCGTCCATCTTTTCCCAATCCGAATGCTCCGGTAATCCGAACAAATTTAGATTTTTCGTCCATGTAGCGTTTATCTCTTTTTCCCGGGAAGTCAGCAATTTGTAGTTTGTCGTCTCTGGCATATATGTTTGTTTCGAAATTAGAATTCATCGAAAAAATCAAATTATAATCTGTGGATTTTCCATTGAGTCGAAGGGATTTGAAACCATCAAGAACTTGCTTAATGGTCAATTCACCATAGCTTTGATCCAGCCTGCAACTTGCGTAAAGGTGGGAGATTGATATCTCAGAAAAGTTAGCCTGTCCGGAAATATCTTCTATTTCATTTATCACGATTTTGTCATTGGTAGATTCAATGTCAAGAACGGTGACATGTTCAATATATACCGTTGATGAGCTGCTAATTAATTTCAAATTCCCGGCTTTTTCCAATTCCAATTCTGCTCCTTTCAAAGACATGCTTATCTCATTGAAAGCTTTGATTTTTGCCTTCCCGTAGTTCACTGTCACTTTGGAATAATCTTCAATTTTATTTGCCCTGAAATTTCCATGAGCAAGTTTTATGTTAAGTCTTCCCGTAGCATCACCCATATGAATATCTCCAAAACGGTTGTCTATGGTAATCGAAATCGTGGATTCCGGTACAGTAAGTTCATAATTAACCTGCAATTTATGTTTACTCAAAAGGGATGCTGAGTAATCACCTACTGTATTTAGCAGGTCTTTAAAGAAGCTTTTTTTTCTATCAAAAACAGACTCAACTTCCAAAAAGTCGTCAGACTGTTTGAAGTCAAATTCCACTCGATCCATTAATTTTTCTGCCGAACTTTCATCCTTTCCATAAGCTAATATTTCAATTTTCAGTAATATTTCATTATTAGGCCAGGTATCGATAATTACGTTTCCATATTTATTGATTATTTCAAGATTCAAGCGATCGCTTACCTCAAAGCTCTTGTTTATAGATTTTGAAAGTTTTGTTTCCTGGGCTATTGCTTCTTGGCAAAAAAACAGTGCCATGAGTACCAGGTAAATCTTATATTGCCAGTGCCTCTTCATGATTATTATCATTATTATCTTGTATCTCTTCAAGTATTTTTTCCAACATCGCAAGCTTGAGCCTGTAATTATTAATCATTGCATTAATGACTTCTTCACTATCCGCATTATCAACCAAATCAGCCATTAATGACAGATACTCTTCATCTAAAATATTTAGTTGTTGTTGGATCTCGGGTTCAATATTTCCTGCAAAAACTTCAATCAATTCGATTTTCTCTGATATGAGTGATGTGTAAAATGCCTCAGTATCTGCCAGTTCAGAAGAAATATTGTGCAAAGCAATGCCATTTTCAGCCAGTGCAATGCGCTGAGTATTTAGATAATATCCAAAAGCAACTGTCATGATTAACAAAAAGATGGCAGCCAACTTCAAGATATTTGTCCATGGTATATTAATAGATTTTTTGTCGAGTTTATTCAGCTTATGCTCAATGTCAAGCCAGGCATCATCTTTGTCAAGCGTATAGATTTCAAAGCATTCCCTGTTTTGATCCGTAAATATTTTCAATTCATCTTTCATGGCATTACGATTCTGTTTCCATTATCTTTCTCACTTTTGCCCTGGCCTTACTGTATTGTGATTTTGAGGCAGACTCCGATATGCTTAATATCTGAGCGATCTCTTTATGATCATAGCCTTCAAACAAATACAGGTTCAGCACTGTCCTGCATCCTTCGGAGATCTTATCAATCGCCTTCAAAATCTGTTGAGCTTCATACTTCAAGTCATTTTCATCCTCATGAGGGCCTAACTCTGAAAAATCCCCCTCCTCATCAATGTCACCTGTAATATTTCGTTTCTTTTTCAATGCGTTGATACAATGGTTAATCACAATCCGCTTTATCCAGGCCGAAAAGGTATCGATATTCCGTAATGTCTTAATTTTAATGAATGTGTGGATGAAGGAATCCTGTAGCACATCTTTTGCATCATCTTCATCACCCATCATCCTGCGACATATATTATACATGGCATTTGCATATAGCTTGAACAGCTCATTTTGAGCTCTTCGGTCTCCCTCCTGACT
>JAUUZS010000382.1 GCA_030589835.1 Cyclobacteriaceae bacterium | reverse complement strand
TAGTATTTCTCATTACAGGCCGTTCAATGCCATGCTCATTTATGTAGGCGTTTTTGTCCTTATAGATATTTATCAGCTGGTAATTCTCAAATTCAACAGCGTCTGGGCTGTATGCCCAAACTCCATTAAATTCATCCGGATAATATAGCTGTAGAGCAAGTGAGACCCATCCACCAGTAGAGCATCCATCCACAAATCTATATTTAGCTTCCCCTGTTCCCCTATATGTTGACTCAATATGAGGTATCAATTCCTCAATCAAGGCTTCGCCGTAAGGGCCGCTATTTTCCGAATCCATTTGATAGCTGTCTCCAAAAGGTCCTTCGCCATCTAAAAAGACATTAATAATTTGTGGAGCGTCTTCTGATAACCACCAATCAGAAAATAATTTGTTGTTTATTATTCGGTTTATGCGTGTATATCGACCTCCATATCCCGCAATATTGTACCTCACTGGATACGTTGCGTTTGGTTCATCATAAAAGCTGCCAGGCAGTAGAACGGATGCTTTGACAGTCATATCTTTTCCCCACCACTTTGACAATGTTTCGCTTTTTAGGGTCACCTCTTTTACATGTGTATGATCGACAATTGTTCTTGGCTCAATGATTTCAGAGAGACTTATTTCAATTTCCTTTGATTCATTCACCTCAACTTTTTCAACCTTGCTATATATATTGCCAGGAGCATCAATTCGGGATTCTTCTTTATCCTGATCCCATAAAAGCTGTAGATAATAGGTGCCTTCCGGAACTTCATTTAACGACCATGTGGATGTTTTTTGTAACTCAGAGGATGCTGATATACTGATTTCTTCATTTGCGTCAAGCTCCTCTATGTTTTTAGCAAACATGTAATTTCCCGCTGCTGGCCAGGTTTGAGTTCTGGGTTCTCTTCGTGAATTGTTGGATAGAAATACAAAGAGGCGACCATTGGGTTTTACCTTATCTTTTATGCTTTCTGCTACAGTAATCTTTATGTTGATCGGAAAAGAGCTTTCCTGAGCTTTAATTGTAGAAATGAAAAGGGTAAAAATGAAAACGATGGAGGTTAACTTTTTAGAATACACGGCAAATAAATTAATGTGGATGTTAAATAAAGTTCAAAATGCACATTTGTTTGGAGTTTTGAAAATCTCAGAGCACTCATTAATGAGCAATGGCTTGTTGAAAACTATTACAGCTTATTTTTAAAATCATTTGTCAACAGCATATCCTGTGGTTATATTGTCATTGATTCAGATTTTCTATCAATATTTAAAATATACGTATGAAGAGGTTTACAACGTTTCTTTCGGTGATTTTTATATTTTTGATTCCAACGCTTTCTGCTCAAGATAGTGAATCAAATGAAGACTGGAAGGAGTTGTTTAATGAGAAGGACATCAATGACTGGATTGTGAAAATACATCATCATGATGTTGGTGTGAATTATGGGAATACCTTTCGGGTTGAGGATAATATGATACGGGCAAGCTATGATAATTATGGCGAAACTTTTGATGATCAGTTTGGGCATTTGTATTACAAAAAGCCGTATTCATATTTCAGGCTTCAAATGGAGTATCGATTTGTTGGTGAATTATACCCAGGGGCGCCAAGCTATACCATCATGAATAGTGGGGTTATGTTTCATTCTCAGGATCCTCGTACGATGCCTAAAGAACAAAACTGGCCAATTTCTGTAGAGATGCAATTTTTAGGAGGACTTGAAGAAGGGAAATCGAGACCAACAGGGAATATGTGTTCGCCAGGTACCGAAGTAGTTTATAATGGAAAGATATTTCCTGGCCATTGCATCAATTCTTCGTCCGAAACGTATTTTGGAGATCAATGGGTAAAGGCTGAGTTGATTGTGTTTGGAGATTCACTGGTTATTCACCTTGTCAATGGTGACACCGTACTTCAATATACGCAACCGCAGATCGGCGGGGGAGTGGTGGAGCGATATGATCCAACATTTAAACCTGATGGTAAATTGCTTACTGAAGGGTTTATAGCACTTCAAAGCGAAGGTCAACCCGTGGATTTTAAAAATATCCGACTTCTAAACCTGGAGGGATGTATGGATCCCAATGCCTTAAACTATAAGGACTATTACATCAAATCAAAACCATTGGATTGTACATATCCGGATAAGGAGGAATAGATATTTTTCAAAATACCTTACTTATTTTTATAATGAAAATCTCTGGATTGATATAGACTTATAATGAATTACTAAATTATACCAACATGAATTACACTTTTTCAAAACTATTAACACTGCTGTTCATTACAGTGCCTTTTATTAGTTATGCCCCAAAGCAAGATGAGCCTACAAATGAACGGCCCAACATTATTTATATCATGAGCGATGACCATGCCTATCAGGCGATCAGCGCTTATGGATATGGATTAAATAACACACCAAATATTGATCGCTTAGCAGATCAGGGAGTGATGTTTACGCGTTCATGTGTCACCAATTCTATTTGTGCACCGAGTAGGGCGGTGCTGCTTACCGGGAAACACAGCTTCGTGAACGGTAAAGTTGACAACATGCAACCCTTTAACTGGGACCAGGACAACTTCCCCAAGCTGCTTCAGGCAAGCGGCTATCAAACTGCCATGATTGGGAAAATTCACCTGAATGGACTTCCCCAGGGATTTGATTTTTCCATGGTATTACCAGGACAGGGGGCTTATTACAATCCTGACTTTTTGGTGAATGGCGAAAGAAAACGGTTTGATGGTTATTGTACTGAAATTATTACCGAAACCGCTCTTGACTGGTTAAAAAACAAGCGAGACAAAGACAAACCATTTTGCATGCTATATCATCAGAAAGCGCCACATCGCAACTGGAAGCCGGCGCCTAAGTATCTAACACTTTACGACGATAAAACCTTTGAGCCACCTGCCAACTATTTCGATGACTATGAAGGGCGAGGCACAGCGGCACACACCCAGGAAATGAAAATTGATGGTGATGCACGTTGGGGGCATGATTTTAAAATGATTGTTGACCCCAATGGAGACAGTACAGGATTTGATTGGGAATTGAATCGTTTTAATGAAAAACAAAAAGAAGACTGGTTAGCTGCTTATACTCCAAAAAACAATGCTATGAAAGCTGCTAACTTAGAAGGAAAGGAGCTGGCAAAATGGAAATACAACCGGTACATTAAAGATTACCTACGAACAATAAAATCAGTTGACGATGGAGTTGGTGAAGTTTTAGACTACCTGGAAGAAAATGGATTGGCAGAAAATACCATTGTAGTTTATACCTCAGATCAGGGATTCTATCTCGGCGAGCATGGATGGTTCGATAAGCGATTTATGTATAAAGAGTCTTTCAGAACCCCCTTATTGGTGCGTTATCCAAAAGAGATCAAGGCCGGAATAAAAATAGATAAACTGGTTCAAAATCTGGACTTCGCGCCTACATTCCTGGATTATGCAGGAGTAAAAATTCCTAAAGATATGCAGGGCGAATCCTTTCGAAAGCTGATGAGCGGTGAAACAAGTGAATTTCGCGAAGAGGTGTATTACACGTACTACGAATATCCATCTGTTCACATGGTGAAAAGGCACTACGGAGTCGCCAATCAACGATACAAACTGATGCATTTTTATTATGATGTGGATGAGTGGGAGTTGTATGACCTGGAAAAGGATCCGGATGAAATGAAGAGCGTTTATGGCGATCCTGAGTATGCGGAAGTACAAAAAGAGATGCACATGAAACTCGATGAATTGCGGGAATATTATGGAGATAGCGATGAAAACGACCAGAAATTTCTAAAAGCATATTTGGATCACCAGGAAAAAAGAAGACAAGCAAGGAATTAAAAAAAAGCTCAGGTCGTAGGTTTAACCTGCCTAAGAGCCGGCAGACAGGCTAAACTTACGACCTGATATTTAAATAAATCGCCTGGATCAGTTGGTCTTGTAGATGATCCAAATTCATGGAATTCCATTAGCTACTCCGGCATGCATTGCCAAGTTGCGTTAGCTATTTGTCCACTTTTTTAGTGCAAGTCCAGGCCTTCAAATTTTAAGCATATGAAACAAACTAAAAAACATACTCTTGCATTATTCTTTGCACTTTCATTTTTAGGATGCAATCAGCAAAGAACAACAGAAATAACTGGTTTGGCTAAACCTAATATCCTGCTTATCATCGTTGACGACCAGGGCTATGCCGATTTTGAACCTTTTGAAAATCATGCAGCTGAAGTTTCCACACCAAATATGATTAGGTTGGCTAATGCCGGCATAGTATTTACACAAGCTTATACAACTGCCCCGGTGTGCAGCCCTTCACGCGCAGCTTTAAACACTGGGAAAAATCAATTTCGCTGGGACGTAAATGCAGGGTGGGGCCCGGGTTTGCCCGATGAAGTAAAAACCATTGCCGAGTATTTAAAAGAGGCTGGTTATACCACTGCCCGAATTGGTAAAGCGGATTTTGGTACCAACTACCACAGGTTTGACGTCCGTGAGCATCCATCAAATCATGGATATGACTATTTTTTAGGATTTAGCGCTCATGCACATGACTTCTGGCTGATTTCAGAAGAGATGGCATTGCGTACACCTGATCCTAAGGGAACCAGTGCCCACCTTGGACCTTTAATGGAAAACAAGAGCTACAAAAGTTATGAAGAAGGTTATCTTACTGATATTTTTACTGACGAGGCTATTCAGTACCTAAAAGCGGAAAAAGAAAAGCCATTTTTCTTAACCCTCAGCTATAATTCTGTACACCATATTATTCATGAAGTTCCTCAGAAATACCTGGATAAATACGATGTTGATCCTATTCATAATTATGAACCGGATAGCATGGAAACTTTTGGAAGGCAAAAGCCGGG
>JAUUZS010000419.1 GCA_030589835.1 Cyclobacteriaceae bacterium | reverse complement strand
ATATCCCACCAGGAAATATGGAAGTTGGGTTTTCTCATGATGAATATTTGAGAAGCGCAAATTTTTATATTCCCAAAAGGCTCAAAAAGAGAAAGCGAAAGTTAATTCTGTGTTTGCATCGCGAAGAAGAAACACCAGAAAGCATGGTAAGGCTGACCAGGCGCAGTTTTAACAGACTGGCAGATCAAAACGGATTTATTGTGGGTTACCCGGAAGCACTACACCATTACTGGAATGATGGCAGAGAGGATTCTTTATCGCTTTCGCACTACAATGATATCGATGATGTGGGCTTTATTGAAAAGCTCATTGATTATGGAATTGATAGTTTCCGGGTCGATCCGTCGCAAATATTTGTTGTCGGCATGTCAAATGGTGGGTTTATGTCTTATCGGCTGGCGTGCGAACTATCCACAAAAATAAATGGGATAGCCGCTGTTTCGGCTTCACTGGCCCTGGATCAGCTTGTAAATTGCAGTGCAGATACCACCGTTTCACTGATGGTCATCAATGGAACCCAAAATCCTGTTATGCCCTATGATGGAGGCGAAATGATTGTAAAAGAATTTAGCCAGGGGAGCGTTCTTTCAACGGAAGAAACCATCAATTTTTGGTTGAGAGAGAATGAGTGCAAAGAAAAGTCAACAAAAAAAGATGTCTCCAATACCAATTTATTTGATGAAACCAGATCCGAAAGATTTATATATACTAATTGTAAAAATAAAATAAAAGTAGAGCTGATTACGGTTACCAACGGGGGTCATACCTGGCCAGGAGGAAGGCAATTCAAGACTGAAAAAAGTGTGGGCAAGACCTCCAAAGATTTTGACGCCGCCGAAGAAATATGGAAATTTTTTAAGGGACTATGACCCTATATTCCTACCCCAAAATGGGTGTGTTAAATATCCACATATCACTGTTCAGAATTGAAACATGAACTAGCCCATTCCTTCACATATTAATTATAAACGTCTGAATAAATGCGTATTGCATCTTTTGGCACAACCTTTGAATAAAATCTCATCGTCATTCATTAACCAAACGTCATGGATTTATATCACTTATTTCAATTTGATAGTATTGATGCTAATCAAGTTGCAAGTCTTGTGCTCAGGTTCCTTTTTAACATAGGAATCGCAACACTTATTATTGTATTAGTGTACAAAAAAAATAATCAAAACCGGGAATTTTCCTTCACGCTATTTTCCTTCAACCTTATAATCTTTGCACTTTGTACGATCCTCAACAATGTAGAGTTAAGTATCGGTTCGGGCTTCGGGCTTTTTGCGGTATTTACCATGATGCGTTATCGCAGCGAACAACTTCAAATTAAAGATATGACCTATCTGCTCATTATGGTCGGATTGGGATTTGTGAATTCTACATTTCAGGGCCCTATCGGCCCCATCGAAATTATGTTTTTAAATGTGTCCATTTTTATATCCTTGTATTTATTGGAAAAATTGATTTTCAACCATGACCTCATAAAACAAAAAATAAAGTATAACAGGCTCGACCTGCTAAAAGTCGGCAATATGGCACTTTTAAGACAGGATTTGGAAGATAAAATCGGAGCAAAAGTCGTTGATATAAATATCGATTCTGTAAATTATTTGGATGGATCAGCAAACATTTACGTCAAATATATGCGTGATCATAGCAACTTTTCGCAAACCTGGGTGCACAAAAACTCGTCAAATGCTATACAAGACAATAATAGAGACGTGGAGCTTGTCAGCTAGTGAATGAAATTAGTCATTAACACGGTAAGGTGTTCATGACTATATGGTAATTGATTTGATGAGCAGTTCTTTGCCACTTAAGGCTTCGTGATGGTAGGTGCCACACTTAGGACAGGTTATGTAAAAATCATCAGCTTCAAATTCATGATTGCAGTCCAGGCATTTCATTCTTGCAACAACCTCTTCAATAATAATTTCAGAATTTATAAACGGGCCTTCTTTTCTTGATGCCTCCAGTGCAAACATGAGACTCTCAACCACTACCCCCGACAGTTTTCCTACGGAAATATGTATTTTCTCAATTTCTTTGCCCTTGGCTTTTTCAAGCTCTTCTTTGGCGACATTCATAATATTTAAGGCAATGGACATTTCATGCATAACAAAAACTATTTTGAGCTTTAATATAGAATATCTTTTGGGTGAAAATCAGTAAATTTTATGAAAAGTCATATTTTTTTTATACTTTGTTTTTGTTCCCATTATTAGCCTGATTTCTTGGGCAATGCCTCCAATAAATTCGTATATTATTTTAAACTATTAAATAAATTTGCAATGGGTTTTGTTAGTAATTTACTCGAATATAAAGGTCGGGATGTGTATAAAATTAATTCAAGTGACACTGTATTTACTGCACTTGAACAACTTGCCAAACATGATGTTGGTGCGCTGATGGTCGTCGACAAGCAAGATAAAATGGTGGGGATATTTTCTGAACGGGATTATGCCAGAAAAGTGATCCTGAAGGGTAAGTCATCGAAAAAAACGAAAGTGAAAGAAATGATGACCACTACCATCTATTTTGTAAAGCCGGAAAACTATTTGCGGGAATGTCTGGAGCTCATGACCAAAAAAAGAACACGACATTTACCTGTGATGCAAGATGATAAGCTCGTGGGGCTAGTATCAATCGGCGATATCGTAAACAGGATTATCACTGAGCAAAAAACCAAAATCAAAGACCTGGAAAGCTACATTGTTGGCTCTGATTATGGCAGTGAAATAAAATTGCCCTCCTGAATGACATAATGGGGTCGTTGACACCAATGGCTCCTTTCTTTTTGCTTTTACGCTGCGGTATGGTGAATTTTTCTTACCCACAATTAGCTGTTGATTGATTTTCAAGTTGAAACTCAACAAGCTATTCCATACCTTCACGCATTAATAATTAGTGTCTGTCTTTAATGTCTGACTGCTTCATTACGTTTACGCTATAATTAGTGCCTGTCTATAAAGTGCTTGATTTTTGAAATGTTTAGATTTTTGATGAATTTTTGGCTTTCTCAATGCAGCAAATGCCTGGGTATTAGGCAAGTTGAGAAAGGCAAAAAGGCAAAAAAAGATGAATATTTCAATTCGATGACTTTATGGACAGACTCTAATTAGTCATTTACAAAAGTAAAGTCCCAATTTTAGCGCCGCACAAGCCCTTGTCTGCCGTACTTTGTACTTAGGAATGCGAGGCTTAATGGCGAACTTTTTGAATGAGGCATCAAGTGTCTAAGCAAGTGCTAATTGATGAATTTTTAATGTTTTAATACTCCTATGGAAAATTATGATGTAATTGTAGTTGGCGCCGGCATTAGCGGTATGAGTTTTTCGCATTATGCCATCAAGGCAGGACTAAAAACCCTGGTATTGGAAAAATCACTAAGAATCGGCGGTTCCTTTCACACAGAATCTTTAGATGGGCAGCAGGATGGTTTCTGGCTTGAACTTGGTGCGCATACCTGCTACAATTCATACCAAAACCTCATTGAAGTCATTGAGGGGTGCGCGCTTGCTGAGCAGATTTCACCAAGAGCCAAAGTGCCATTTCGAGTGTTGGTGAATGACCGCATAAAGTCGTTTACTTCCCAAATAAATTTCTTTGAATTGCTGACTTCGATGCCAAAAGCATTCTCAAAGAAAAAGATAGGTGAAACCGTTGAGTCGTATTATGGTAGCATCCTGGGAAAGAAAAATTTCAAGAAGGTATTCTCAGCATTGTTTAGTGCTGTTCCTTCTCAAAATGCGGATGCCTTTCCTGCAGACGCATTGTTCAAAAAACGCAAGCGAAGAAAGGATATATTGAAGCATTATACCATGAAAAATGGACTACAATCCATTACCTCTGCCATAGCTGAGCAAGATAAACCCGAATTGAAATTTGAAATAGAAATAAGCGAAATAAAGTATGTCGATGGAACTTACGAACTTATCACCAATGCAGGGAATTTTAGTTGTAAAAACCTATCTATTTGTACCTCCGTTACATCTGCCCCTACATTGCTAAATCATATTTCTACTCAGATTGCCGAAAAAATATCCAAAATCAAGTTTCAAAAAATCGAGTCTCTCGGTGTTATACTGCCAAAGGATGCTACCACAATAGTACCTTTTGCAGGCCTTGTCCCGATAAAGGATGATTTCTTTTCTGCCGTTTCGCGGGATACGGTTCCTGACGAAAAGTTCAGGGGATTTACCTTCCATTTTAAACCGGGATTATTGACCGGCGACCAAAAAATTGAAAAGATCTGTGGGGTTTTGGGGATTTCAAAAGATAAAATAATTGAAAGTTATGAAAAGCTCAATATTGTTCCTTCGCTCAGGCTGGGGCACTATGAGCTTATCGATGAGATAGATCAATTATTGAAAGGGCAAAATTTGTTTTTAAGCGGAAATTATTTTGCAGGCCTCTCCATTGAAGATTGTGTGAGCAGGTCAAAGTCTGAGGTTGGACGGATGGTGAATGGTTAAATCCCTTTCATTATGACGTAT
>JAUUZS010000357.1 GCA_030589835.1 Cyclobacteriaceae bacterium | reverse complement strand
AGTCAGTTGGCGGAAACCAGAGTAGTTACTAAAGAGGCCGATAGCCTTCATACCCTGGTGCATAGTTTGGAAACTCAGGTACAAAAATTAAAAGGAAATGTCCCGGCTTATAAAGCCAGTAACGATGAAGAAAAGGCTATTGAGACCCTTGTCACTAATATGCATAAAGGTTGGGCGGCTATGCTAAAAAATGATGACACCAATGAGTTAATGCGGTATTTCCTTCCCAGATATACTACAAGTACCGTGAGAATAAATACAGAAAATATTCCTTCTGTAAATCGAAGTAATGATTCCAATTTTGAACAACACCTGAATGAATTGATGAACGCTAACCAAGTTTCAATTTCTTTTGGCCAGACCGATTTTCTTTATACGGAAGTGAAAGGCGATTTTTTTGTGACAAGTTATCAAACACGAATCCGGGTATATGAAAACAACAAACAATTGCATACAAGCTCCCTGATTACCCAACTTGCCGGTGAAAATAAAGATGGCTGGAAAGTGGGCAGTTATAATTGGGTGACTTTCAATTATGATTGATAAGCCTTTGCGGTAAATAATTGTATCTTTTTGTAGGCCTGCCTCAATTCTTCAGACCATGATATTTATTCTGAAGGTGAAAAAACTAAATTCAGAGATCAAAAAACAAATTATGACATTAAATGATTACCAATGAATGAAGACCCAAAATTAAATTCAACGATTCACTATGCCATTGAGACAGCCATCAGACTTGGTTTTTTATTTTTACTATTGGCTTGGTGCTTTCAGATTATTTATCCATTTGCCGGAGTCATCATGTGGGGTGTAATATTGGCTTTGGCCACAGCACCTCTATATGACACCTTAAATTCTAAATTTGGTAATAGACCCAAGCTCGCCTCATTTATCATTATTATTTTTGGCTTATCAATTATTATGATTCCCAGCTGGCTATTTCTCGACTCCATGATTACGGGTGTCAAGGAAATCAACCAGCGATTGAATGACGGTACCTTAACCATCCCCCCGCCTTCAGACAATGTGGCAGAATGGCCGGTTATAGGAGATAAAATGTATGATATTTGGCTGTTAACCTCCAGCAACCTGCAAGGGGCATTAATAAAATACAATGACCAGATTAAAGGAATTGTAAGCGGATTGCTGGAAGGCGTGCTGAGCATTGGCGGAAGCATACTTCAGTTTATGTTGGCAACCATCATTGCCGGCATCCTGTTGGCCACAGCAGGGACGGATAATGTAGCACGAAAATTCTTCACCAAATTGGTTGGCGTCAGAGGAAATGAATTTGCAGATGTCACGGTAAAAATTGTGCGCAATGTAACCAAAGGGGTTTTGGGTGTAGCATTAATTCAGTCGGTGCTGGTAGGTTTAGGATTTTTACTGGCCGGTGTTCCTTATGCAGGTCTATGGGCTCTGCTGGTTATGGTTCTGGCCATTTTGCAACTCCCGCCTCTATTGGTGATATTACCCGTTGTTCTATACCTCTTTTCTACCGTCAATGTGCTGCCTGCCTCACTTTGGACGATTTATCTGATGCTGGCCGGCGCTTCTGATAATTTACTGAAACCCATTTTGCTTGGTAAAGGGGCCCCTGTACCAATGCTGGTCATATTTCTTGGCGTAATAGGAGGGTTCATGCTTTCGGGCTTTGTAGGCCTTTTTACCGGGGCAATCGTGATTTCATTGGGATATAAATTGTTTTTGTCCTGGTTAAATGGAGACAATATGGATAAAACTCAAAAAACCGATTCTTGAATTGAACCATGAATAAACAATTCCTTGTCAAAGTGAATATTAGAAATATATTTTAACCCTAGTACCAAATATCGATATGAATTGGAACAATGCATTAGAACGATTGAAAGAAGGAAATGAACGATTTGTTCAAGACAAACTTGATGGTAAATTACAAGATTCCGAACGAAAAAATTCATTGACTGGAGGACAAAGTCCATATGCTATCGTGTTGAGTTGTGCCGATAGCAGAGTTGTACCTGAACTGGCTTTCGACACTGGGCTAGGAGAAATATTTGTGGTGCGGGTTGCTGGAAATGTTTCCAATCCCTCGTCGATTGCAAGTATTGAATATGCCATCGCTAATTTGGGCACAAAGCTGATCGTGGTTATGGGACATGAAAGTTGTGGTGCTGTGGCAGCTGCAATTGCAGGCGGGGATAATGGACCAAATCTTAATCACTTATTGGATTTTATCTCTCCTGCGGTAAAAGCAAATCAAGGAGCAGAAATATCACTAGTTGTGAAGGAAAATGCTAAAATTTCATCGATTGGTTTGGTGCAAAAGTCTTCAATCATTGCTAATGCTGTAAATAATGAGGGTCTAAAGATCGTTACAGCCTACTATAATCTCACTAATGGTAAAGTGGATTTTTAATAAATCATTGATATGTATACCCAATACACTTTTTCAATTAAAAGAGCCTTCAAATTTTCCTGGTGGCTCCTGGTATTATCCATTGTCTATGCGTATCTGATCTATTTCTTGTCTGGGAAATTCACCTTCAATATCCCACCAGCTATTCCAGCTGTACTGGGAACTGCAGTATCTCTTTTGTTAGGTTTTCGTACCAATGCTGCGTATAATCGATGGTGGGAAGCCAGAAAGATATGGGGAGCGATCGTTAATGACAGTCGTACGTATACAAGGCAGGTAAAGTCATTTATACCAAAGGATTATTCAAATTATTATAATGTTGTAAAAAAATTGGTTCATCTTCAGATATCGTTTGTTTATGCGCTTCGGAATTCATTAAGGCAATCTGGATCAAATAAAGAATATGAGCAATTCATGAATAAATCTGACATAGAATCGATTAATAAACAAAGTAACAAAGCCAATGCAATCTTAGATATTCAACAATCGATTTTTTCAAACCTTCACCATGAAAAGGCAATAGATTCAATTCAATTTGCGAGCCTGGATAAAACATTAAAGAATCTTTGCGATTCAATGGGTAAAAGTGAAAGAATTAAAAATACTGTATTCCCAATTCAGTATAGTGCGTTTACTCGTGCAGCCATAATCATCTATGCCATCTTATTTCCATTTGGTATTATTACAAGTGAAGCCGAATCAATGATATTATTAACATTTATTGTAGTATTTTTCTTTATGTTGATCGATGCCATTGGAACATATTTGAAAGACCCATTCGAAAACAGAAAGTCGGATACGCCAATATCAGCCATTGCCAGAACAATAGAAATCAATTTGCTTGAAATGATCGGTGAAAAAAATGTTCCGAAAAAACTTGTTGCCGAAAAAGGCGTATTGATGTAGGTCTATGCTGTTGCTTTAACTTTTTGATAAACCTGCACATGCCACGGAAAGGAGATTTGTTTTTGAACGGGCATAAAGCCCCTGGAGATCATAAAATTTTCAATTTCCTTAGGTGGGTGAACAAAAGATCGAAAAGGGTTTTTGGTAAAATACAAATAAAAATCTGATAGGAAATTAACAAATTCCGAAATCCACCCCGCAAGAGGATAGGAGAGCACAATGGTATTATTGCACTTTTTCAATGCGATATCCAGTAGGGATTTATAGTCAGGATAACAACACACCACTTTGTCAAGGGTGACAAAATCAGCCGCAACAATTTCATCGTGCTTATCGACCAGGTCGCCAAACAGGAATTTTGCTTTATCGGAGTATTGGTTTTCGTCGGCAAAGGATGAGGCCACATCAAGAAATGCCCTAGAAGAATCAACATCTTGGGTTTTGGCTCCACCATTTTTTAAAAATTCCCATTGAATTGCACCGATACCTCCGCCGACATCCAACAGCGATTTTCCTTTTACGTCTTGAAGAAATAACAAATCCACCATCTTTTTAGTAGTCTTGATGGCCCCTTTCTTCTTATAATGCTTTATTTTTTTTCGAGCATTTTTTAAATCAAAAAATTGATCTGCACCGCAGCAATGTCGTTCACAAGTCATAGATTCAGCATTTATTTCAATCTTGAAATTTAGATGAATTACGGTGCATTGCAATAACTAAAGTGTAAATATTTCTCCTCATTGATCTATACTAAAGAATGAAATCAAGGACATTTTATGTTTTCAAATGGAAATTTTTACCATTTATAGTGGTTTAAAAAATATTGAAGTACTTTTAACAAGAAACAAATTGATATGAAAAAATTATTTATTCTTGCCCTTATTCTGATATCCTATTCCACTTTTAGTTTCGGACAAATAAAATCCCACGAGGCTATTCCTCTTGATGACTCCTGGAAGCAGAAAATATATCAGTTAGCTCCGGATACACCTACAGCACCTGTTACGAAAAAGCATAAAGTATTGCTATTCTCTCTTTTTACCGGATTTAAGCATTGGGTGATTCCTCATGCTGATGAGGTAATTCGTGTGCTTTCAGAAAAAACCGATGCCTACCAAATTGTGAAAAGTGTGGATATATCAATGTTTGAAAAGAAAAACCTGAAACAATTTGATGCCGTTGTCCTCAACAACAATTGTTCAAAAGGGGATCAAAGAGATCTTTTCTACGATGCGCTCGTGGCAAATACAGCTTTGAGTGAAGATGATAAATTAAAAAAGGCTGCAGAGCTGGAAACCAATTTGTTGAATTTTGTGAAAAAAGGTGGCGGACTTGCGGTGCTGCACGGTGGCATTGTGATGCAAAATAACTCTGCCGAATTTAGTGAAATGCTTGGAGGGAGTTTTGATTACCATCCCCCGCAGCAAAAAATTGAATTGAAAATAGCTGAAGAGGGCCATCCGCTTACCAAAGCATTTGAAGGCAAATCTTTTACCCATATCGACGAGCCATATTTTTTTAAAAATGCCTATTCAAAAAAGAATTTCAGGCCATTGCTTTATATGGAAATCTCTAAAATCCAGAAATTGAAACATGAGACAACTGAAAAAATCAGCTATGTATCCTGGATAAAGCGATATGGAAAAGGAAGGGTCTTTTATGTGTCGCCATCACATAATGCCCAAAGCTATGAAGATACCAGAATACTACGTTATTATTTAAATGGAATGCAGTATGTGTTGGGCGACCTGAAATGTGACGATACCCCTACAGCACTTTAAATAAAAAAAGATGCAAGCCTTTCGACTTGCATCTTCGTTAAACAGACAACCTAACCATGAAAATTCTT
>JAUUZS010000435.1 GCA_030589835.1 Cyclobacteriaceae bacterium | reverse complement strand
ACCACCCTTGAGCAAACCGACGATGACAATGATGGGGAATATACATCTATGTATCTCGCCATGGAATCTTTCAGGTACGCGGCAACGAAAAATCCGGAAGCCAAAGAACGCGCTAAAAAAGCATTTGATTTTCTTCACTACCTGCGAGAAGTAACGGAGATTGATGGTTTTTTCGCCAGAACGATTATTCCCGTTTCGTGGGATATGGCACACGACATGAACCGTACCTATACCCCTCAGCAACTCGCCGATGAAATGATCAATAATCCAAGGCAAAAGCCTGTGGAGGTGCGGTGGCATTTATCCAAAGACGGCAAATGGATGTGGAAAGGTGATACCAGCAGCGATGAGCTCGACGGACATTTGTTTGGCTATTATTGCTATTATAATTTTGTGGCAGATGACAAGGAAAAAGAACGTATAGCCCATCACTTCGGATTGATTATGGATCATTTAATGCGGAATGATTTTAACCTTGCAGGTGTTGATGGAACGCCCACAAAGTGGGGAATCTGGTCTCCACAAAGTTTGAACCACGATCCCGAATGGGCACCGGAAAAGGCATTGAATTCGTTGGAGTTACTTGCCTTCCTGAAGTTCGCTTATCAAATATGTGGCGATGAAAAATACCAAATAGCGTACTTGAAACTTATTAACGAAGAAGGGTACCTGGAAAACGCAAAGCAATTGCATAATATCAATCCTTCATTCGAGACCTATTTCGATATCTATCTTTCACTCTATATCTATCCGGTGTTATTGAAATATGAAGACGATCCGAAGCTCAATAAAGAATATCAGGATCACCTGGATGCGTGGTTTGCAAAGCATAAAGAAACGGGTAGCCCCTTGCTTAATTTTACCTATAACTACCTGGCCGGTGGACAAGATGAATTGGATAATTCTATCTTTTTCCTCAAAGATGCCCCTCTTGACCTGGTGGATTGGCGAATAGATAATGGGCGTCGGGAAGACCTGCAGGTAGTGCGCAAACCAATTCTCGAAGCCTTGCAGGTACATGAACTCAGACCGCCCAGTGAATATCGTACCATGCGTTGGGACCGGAATCCCTATCATGCCGTAGCAGGAAATCCCGCACAGGAGCGTGATCCGGTGTACTGGCTATTGCCTTACTGGATGGGAAGGTATTTGGAATTGATAAAATAGCTTATAAGACCTGACAGGTCTGAAGAGTAAATTGAAAATGAAGTTAATAAGGATATGGCTTTATAGAGACGTAAACCTAACAGGTCTGTACTTGGAATTTTAATAAAGAATACCTGCCCGCTGTAGCTTTTGCGAAGGAGGGAGGAATAAGGAATAAGGAATAAGAAATAAGGAAGGAAGAAGTAAACCAAAGCATCATGAAATCAAAAGGACTATTATTAAATCTTGTCATCGTCGGGATGACACTCGGAACCACCTGGGCAATTCGTGGCCAGTTTGGTCACGAGCAGGGAGCAGCATGGGCAGGAGCAGTTGGGGCAATTGCCATACTATTGATTGCTAAAAGAGAAGACTGGTATGCCAAATTGTTCAAGGTAACGCTTGCAGCAGCTATTGGCTGGGGCCTTGGAGGCATGATGAGCTATGGCAGAGTAGTAGGGTTTGGTAGAGGTGTGGAATTTGTCAATGTGTATTATGGATTGTTGATGCTCTTTATCATCGGTGGTTTGTACGGATTTATCGGTGGAGGACTGTTTGGCTTGACCTTATCGGATTCCAAAACCAATAAAGTCAAATGGCCTTTGCTGGTAGCAGGAATGGTAGCAGGTGGATTAATCACCTATTTCTTCCTTGTCATGCAATGGGAGTGGTTAATGACCCCTCCAAGATCTGAGGTGTGGGCAGTATGTTTGGGGATGGCCTTTTTCATGCTTTGGTTTTTGATAAATAATAAAAATAAATCGGCCATAAGAGTTGCCATTTTTTCGGGATTAGGCGGGGGCTTTGGATTTGCTTTTGGCAATTTCCTTCAGGTGATGGGCAACCTGGCAGAAATCCAGTTTAATATGTGGAATGTAATGGAATATTCGCTTGGTTTCTTTGGCGGTTTAGGCATGGCCTATGGTACATTTACGTCGGAGTGGGAAAAGACGGAAGCCTCTCAAAAGAAAACTTCCAATCTCGTGCCGATCCTTTTGGTAGTTTTCCTGATCCCCTTCGTGGTTTGGGATCAATCATTTGAATTAAAGAGAATACAGGATACCTATTCGAAAATCATGGAAGGTGATGCCGTGTTTGTAGCTTGGTTAGTTCAGATAAGTGCGCTTGCCCTGATTTTGATTCAGACCGGATATGTGTTGATAAAATATCATTATATGAAAAAGGATAGTTTGGTTCAGTTTTCCGGTTCCGAGGTCAAAGCGTTCTTTATGAGCCACTTTGCGATCTATATCATATTTAGTTTCCTGATTACCGGCGCTATTGTAAGTACTTATCGAATTGAACAATACTTGTACATTGTGAACTATACGATCGTTTTACTTGTATTGCCAAAGCTGAGTCCAGTATTTGAGTTTAAAGAAATTAATTCGAATAAATGGTTTCGGAATTTTTTGTTGGTATTGGGCTTAATTGCAATTTTGGCTATCATTATCATCAGCTTTCAGGAAGAATTGCCGGGAATGAATCGACGGTGGGAATTATAAATAAATTGAATGGTCTGAATTAGGGCTTTATTGAGTATAATAAGTGTTTAGTGCTGCAAGAAAACTAAATCATTCGTCATTGCGAGCGCAGCGCGGCAATCTCAAATTACTGGCGATCAAGAAAAAGAGATTGTCTACATGTTGGCAGACAGGCTTCGTTCCTCGCATTGAACGGAAAAAGAGAATTTTCTTGCCAACAATAATTAGGATAAACACACACTGATATATAATTTTTAATATGAAAAATGTAGCTGTAGTTGGTTTTGGATTTATGGGCATGACCCATACCATCAACATACTAAAAAATGAGGGTCTTAATCTTGTTGCAATTGTTGACAAGGATTTGGATGGGATTGAAGAGAAACTATCTTCCGGAGGCGGTAATTTTGATACCGGAAACATTGACCCTGAAGTGTTGGCTACGATCAATAAGTATCAGGATTTGGAGGAGTGTCTGAAAAATGAGGAGCTGGATGCAGTGCACATTTGTGTGCATACCAACTTGCATGTGGAATTAGCGAAATTGGCTATGAATGCCGGAGTGAGCGTATTCCTCGAAAAACCCATGACACTGAATGTCAGGGAAGGGGAAGAGCTGATTGCTTTGGCTCAAAGCAAAGGGGTATTGTTTATGGTCGGTCATGTATTGAGATTTATGCCTCCATATGAAAAACTAAAGCAATGGATCGATGAGGGAACATATGGCAAGCTTAATTTCCTGTCCATGTCGAGATTTTCGGGCGTGCCTTTATGGGGCCAGTGGAAAGAAAAGCAAAAAGCGTTCGGATCTTCTGGTGGAGCGCTTTTTGATTTGGTGATCCATGACATCGATTTTGTGAATTATTTGTTTGGTGAGCCTGACCAAATCGAAAGCACGAATCTTCCCGGGGCATTGAGTGAATACGATTACATCACCGCATTATGGTCTTATAATGAAAAAGGATTGAAGGTGAAAGTAGAAGGTGGAAATACATTTCACAGCAATTTCCCTTTCCAGGCAGGATACATGGCAAATTTTGAAAACGCCAGTATTCTTTTCACCACCATGAAAGCTGAGGTAATTCAAATTGCAACCAACGAGGAAATAACGGAAGTTTCGGCAGAGGAAGGTGGTGATGGATTTTATAATGAAATAGCCTACTTCGCAGAATGCCTGATAGAGGGTAAACAACCTGAAAAGTGTATGCCAGCTTCATCTTTGGAAACCATTAAAATTTGTTATCAGCATATTAATGAGTGAATGAGAGAATGAGTAAATGGGAGAATGAGAGAATGAGTGAATAAGCAAATGACAGAGAAAGAAATATTTATTGAAGAATTAAAAAATAGAACAAGGAAATTCGCTGTAGATGTAATTAAGTTTTGTGATTCATTGAAGACATGTAAGGCTTCCTCTGTTGTCACGTACCAACTCGTAAAATCTGCAACATCAACTGGAGCAAACTATCGTGCTGCATGTAGGGCCTGGTTAAAACCTGAATTTTCAGTAAAATTTGCATTGTTGTAGAAGAAGCAGATGAATCAGAATACTGGTTAGAAATAATAAAAGAAGCTGATTTGTCCAATAATAAGCAAGAAATAATAAGGCTTATAAATGAAGTGAATGAAATAATTAAAATAATGGCAAAAGCTAAAAATTCATCATACAAAAGCAAAATATAAACGTATGCCCATTCAAGCATTCAAGCATT
>JAUUZS010000503.1 GCA_030589835.1 Cyclobacteriaceae bacterium | reverse complement strand
AATTTTCTGCTCCATCGGCAGCAAGGATGTTAACATTTATACCATTTGTTTTGCTGGCAATAGATAACCCTTTGGCATGCTGGTGACCCCAACCATGCGGTAAGGCCACAGTTCCTGGCATCATTTCATCAATGACCTTTAGAGGGAGGCGAACTATGCCTGTTTTTGAGCTTACATCTACCATATCCAGCTCTGATAATTTGAGCTTAAGGGCATCTTCAGGATGCATATAAAGATAGTTGGTATCTCTACCATTATCAATCATCCGCTCCAGGTTGTGTGTCCATGAATTGTGGGTTGTTACAGCCCTTTTGGTAATCAGCCTCAAACCCTCCTGGTTTTCCATTTCCTTTTCGAAGGCCGTTTTCAGTTTGTTGGCTTCATGTATTAACTCCTGTGGCGCCAGGTGAATTTTACCATCTTTGGTTACTACTCTTTTGCCCAAAAAGCTATTTTCTTCATGGTCAGCCCTCAGTTTTCCGTGAGGAAATTTTAGAAGATGGCGAAAACTTTTCTGTAGGGAGATTCTCAATAAAAGATTCAAAAAGAGCTCCTGTGGGAAAGTATTGAATTTCCTTCCCATGAACAATTTATTCCATGCAGAAATTCCTTCGAAAAACCATTGGGCAATTCTGGAACCGAATAATGGTTTTTTACATGCCTTTGCCAAGTCGATATAAATGGAGCTTTCATTCCGCTGTTCTGCCTCCAATTTTATCACGGCTTTAGTAGCCTGCATATATGGTTTTTCCTGTAAGCCAAGCATCAATGGAAATATAAATGGTAAATCAGGGCGCTGAAACGGATCTGAACATGGCAGCTGGTAATGTGCCTCCTGACATGTTTCTCCCGGCAAAATATCCATGCACACCAATAATTCAAGGTGCTGAAAAGCTTTCTTGAGTTTGTCTGAATTGGCCATGGTAATAAGCGGGTTTCCCCCGGTAACAAATAGTGCCTTTACCTGGCCTTTTCCGGGAGTTAAAATTTCATCAGCCAATATCCCTCCGGGAAAGCCATCATTCACAGACATAAGTTCTCCGATCCGGGATCTATCGTTACGCATTAGAATGCCCTTTTTTGCCCCAAATTTGATAAAATCAATGATTCCTTTTCCTACCAGCGTTCCTCCTTTTTTATCCAAATTTCCGGAAATAGTATTGATCACCTCCTGGAGCCAATAAGCGAGGGCGCCAAAACCTCCCATATTCACACCGGTGGAGCAATACAGTGAAGCGCCTTTGGCATGTATATAAATGGAGACCAACTCTTTTAGCAAGGCAGATGGGATGTTAGTAATTTTTTCGGTTTTTGTTGCCGGCCAGGCGTTGGCTAGTTCTGTTATTTCAGAAAATCCAGTGGTATGGTCGTCTATCAAATTTTGGTCTTTCCCGTTTTGTGCCAAAAGTTCATGTAAAAAAGAAAGATAAAAATAAACGTCAGTTCCAGGGCGAATGAAAAGATGTTCTCCGGCAATTTTTGCTGTTTCTGTTTTGCGTGGATCGATCACGAAAATTTTTCCTCCTCTTGCCTCGATTTCCCGGAGTTTCTTGATAGGATTAGCAACCTGGAGAAAAGACCATTTTGAAACTACCGGATTGGCACCTATGATAATCAGGCAATTTGTATTGCTGATATCCGGGAATGGCAAGGTAAAAGGATAACCATAAACTAGCCTTGAAGTGGCAAATTTATTGCTGCAGTCCTGCGTGGAGGATGAATACATGCTTTTTGAGCCAAGACCGGTCATGAATCCCTGGGCAAAAACCGGATGCAGTACACTGAATCCTGCAGCAGTTCCTACATACATTGCAATGCTGTCGGGGCCATTTTCTTTAATGATCTTTTTTACTTTTCCTCCTATTTCATCAAGTGTTTGTTTCCATGAAATCCGTTCAAATCCTTGATCAGTTTTTTTCATTGGGTACCTCAATCGATCGGGGGAATTGTATATCTCGTGCTGCTTCAATCCTTTGATACAACTGAATCCCTTTGATGAAATATGGTCTTCATCGGGCTTTATGTGAACAATGGTGTTATTTTGTGTGGTGACTTTAAGTCCACAAAGTGATTCGCATATCCGGCAAAATGTATGTGAGGTTTTTATTTTTATCATAAATGAGTAATTCCTATTACAACTGTATATTCTCCAACATCGGAGTGACTAGCAACTTTTTAAATATAAGTACTGATTGCCAGAGTGAAAAATTATCCATTAAAAAAGCCACCTGCATAACAGGTGGCTATATGATAATACGATTTGAAAGGTGGATTACTCAATAGCAAATTCACTATCCGCAATTCCTGTATTTACTTCAATGCTTTCGGCAGTAACATTCATTTTCATTTGTCCCATCGGCTGTGTGACCGAGAATGGAAACTTGATACCCTGTACATCTTTATAGTCTGACAAATCGGTATCCTGAACCATTTCACCTTGTGGGCTTTGTAGTGTGGCACTTGTTCTCACTTTGAGTCCGCTGACTGTATCATAATAATATGAAGTCTTGCCTCCCGAAGGTTTTGTGATTTCAACAACATAAACATTAGTTCCGTCAATGGTTTCAATCCCTTTCAGTTCGGTAGTGAGTGCCATATCTTTAATGGCGATTTCTGAGACAATTGCAGCTTCAAAAGCCATATCTATTTTCTGACTTTCTTCAACAGGTGCCTGCTGGCCCATTTGCATAACCGATGCATTTGTACCATCAAAAATAGAGGTTACCATTGCCATTCCGTCCATGCTCACTTCTGTTTTTGACATATTTGGCGCCTTGCTCATCACGTTAATTATAAGTACCCTGCCTTGCATCTCTGTTTTCAAGACCATTTTTATATCCTTTAAATCACGTATTTTTTCTTCCCCTCCGATGGCAGCAAGGTAATTGTCCATCACTTTAGTGGCGGTGAGTCCTGGAGGCAATGCTGCCTTTTCGGGTACGTAATCATTCCCATAATTGTCATAATAAGTCACTTCACCAAATTGGGAGAGCTTGTTTGCGATTTCCGATCCTTTGCCCACTACCACCACATAGGCGTTATCTGGTCGGATGTATTTTATTGCCATAGCCTGAATGTCGTCTAGTGTTACCGCATCCAGACGTTTCAGGTAATTGGTATAATAATCTTCGGGAAGGTTATATCTTTCTGTATTCAAAGCAAAGCTGGCAATAGTCTGGGGGCTTTCCATAGACCGGGCAAAGCTACCGGTGATGTATGCTTTGGCAGAAGCCAGTTCTTCATCGGAGGCCTTTTCATTAATAATCAAATTCAATTCATGAAATATTTGATAGATTGCGCTGTCTGTAACATCATTTCGCACACTCGTGGTGGCACTGAACCTTCCGACAACCATATCGCTGGAAATGCTGGTACGAGCGCCGTAAGTGTAGGCATGTTTTTCGCGGAGGTTTTGCATGATCCTTGAGGAAAATCCAGAACCAAGAATGGTATTCATCAGATTTACCTTCACGATATCCGGGTCACCTTTTTTCAAAATAATTGGATAGACTACCCGAATTTCTGATTGTACTGAATTTGATCTGTCGACCAATGCAACTTGGGTTTGTTTGGGCTGATCAACTGCCTGGAATACTGGAAGATCAATCGCTTTTCTTTCCCATTTCCCAAAATACTT
>JAUUZS010000046.1 GCA_030589835.1 Cyclobacteriaceae bacterium | reverse complement strand
CATCATTTTATCAAACATCTTATATATGTCTGACGATGGCTGATGAATCACCACAAAAATCAACTTGCCCTTTAGCGTTAGTTCTTTTAGGAGGTCGATTACATTTTCAGAGTCCCGTGATGAAAGACCGGAGGTTGGCTCGTCGACAAAGAGCACTGCAGGCTCACGAATAAGCTCAAGGGCTATATTTAATCGCTTTCGCTGGCCTCCACTGATGGTTTTATCCAGGGCACTTCCTACTTTCAGGTCCTTTCTTTGATCCAGACCCAGTGTGGTAAGTGTAGCGATTACTATTTTATTCAATTCTTCTTCGCTTAAATCTGCAAAGCAAAGTTTGGCATTATAATATAGGTTTTGATAGACAGTAAGTTCTTCGATCAGCAGGTCATCCTGGGAAATGTACCCTATTACGCCCTTTATCGTTTGGGTATAATCAGAGAAAAGGTCCACTCCATTAATTTTTAAACTACCGGTGGTAGGAGGATCAATTCCAGAAAGCACGTTGAGCAGGGTGGTTTTTCCGGCACCACTTGCACCCATTATGCCTATGAGTTTTCCCGGTCCTTCAGAGATATTAATATCTCTAAGGCCAATAGTTCCGTTAGGAAATTTTTTCTCGAGGTCTTCAGCAATAAATGACAGATTGACGTCTTCGCCTCCTGACAGAAAATGCCGGATAAGGTCGCTATAATATAGGGCATTCCCACTTGGGGGTTTTATGGTACTGCCATGGGAGAACTGATTGGTAAGTCCGGGTTTGATGGCAAAGCCATTGAGGAGGATTTCTTCTGATCCTAAATAGCGGACAAAATACATGTCGACACTCTTTACTTTCAGGAATATTAATTCGCCAGTTATGGAAACATTGATCTCCTTGGCATTTTTTAATTTATTTTCAGATGAATTGCGTGCAAACAAAAGGCCCTCTTCATCATGTACATCCTCAATGGTATGCGAGTTGAAGCCTTCTATTAACTTATATTCTTCTGTGGTAATGTTAAATACTTCGGAAACCGTATTGATAATTTCCATTCGCTGGGAAGTAAAATTGCGATCCGAGCCGACAAGCTCGAGCAATTTTATCAATACGACAATTTTTTGTTTCTGGGTTAAGGTTTTGTTTATCTTGCGACATATGGCAAGGGTTTTTACTGAATCCAGTACAGAAGTGAGTTTCTTTTTTTTTGTTACTTCTACTTTCTTTCCATACCCGACAAAATCGTCGTACAATGCGAGGTACTCATTGATAGAGTCCTGATCGAGGTCTTCTTTGAAGATACTGATAACGAAATTTCTCTCTGTTTCAGTAACTCCGCCATCCTGTTTTGTAATGATTGCAAAAAGCCGGGTTAAAGCTTTTAGAATTTCCTCACTCATTTTTCAATCTTCAGATTCCCTGGTTCAAATACACCCTTAAAACTAATTTATAGGTCTTGAGCAAATAAAAAATTGGACAAGTAGAGGCTCTAATTATCCAAATATCAAATATTAATATGGTTTCAATTCAAACTCAATATCTACCAATTCTGAGAATTCCTCCCCAGCTTCTTCCATGTCTTCGTCATCCTCATAGAAATACCAATGAACGACTGTGTTACTGATATCTTCCAAAGCAGTCAATACATCAAGTATTAATTTTGATGAAGCGGTATTAAAGTATTCTAATTTAAAATCAAAAGTAGTTTCTGGCAGCGGATCTTTAGCATATTCTGCCAACCAATCTAATACAGGCTGATAAAACTCAGCAGAATCCTCTGGTAAAGATCTCCCTGAAATTTCAAAAATTTTGTTGGTTTTATCCAATATTATTTTTGGAGTATCTTCTGCGCCTTCTAAATTAATTATTTCCATTTCTATATGTCTTTTCCGGTTTATATTTAGTTATCCTCTGGGAACGGTTGTTTTTAAAGAGAAGAATGAATGACCTTCTCCAATAGATTCAAATCCATATTCTAGTTTTTGACCTGATTTTCTTGCCATATCTACAAATCCCAGGCCTGCACCACATTTTTATGTAAGGCCGGTACCGCCTTTAATTATGTCTTTATAGAGCGCTTTTAATCCATCCTTGTCCAGGCTGTTGATCTCATCAAGTTTGCTTTTCAGTTCATCAACATGCTCATTCTTGATGGGATTTCCAGAGGTAATGATATAGGAGTCCTCGTGTTTTCCTATCATAAATATAGCGGTGTTGATATTTATTTCCCCGGCACCTTTTTCATCGCCATGTTTAACAATATTCTGGAGGCACTCTACCATCACATTAAACACTTTTCTCTTTATTCCGGAATCTTCACCTACCGAGTCCATGTTTCTTTCGGCCATAGCCAAGACAGATTTAGTGATTTCCTGAGTAAATTCCCCTTCGTACACCAGAATAACGTTGTTCTTGAGCATCATTTGATGCATGTCATAAATATATTTCATCGTACTTTTTTAATTTTTTTTATACCCTATTTCGATATTATATATTATGTTGATTAAAAATATTTCAAAATTCAAAACTAAACAATTATTAACTATAATCTTTATTAAAACCTCACTCCAATCAATAAGACATCATCTGTCTGCTTTTGATCGCCTTTCCATTCTGTCCATTCTGTATCGATTGTCTGATTTATTTCAGTCATTGTTTTTTCATGATACTTCACTATGGCTTCACGCAATCTCCTTGGGCCATACTTTCTGTTATCAGGACCTCCGAATTGATCCGGGAAACCATCGGAACAGAAGAAGATAGAGTCATTCTTTTTCACATCAATTGTTGAACAGGTAAATTTAGTTTGGTTTTTATAAATGCCACCACCAATTGGGAATTTATTCCCCTTTATTTCTTCCAATTCATGCCCATTCATGAAATATAATGACCTATGTGCTCCGGCATAAGAGACTTTTTTATTTTTCAAATCAATTTTGCAAAGCGCTATATCCATACCGTCTTTGGTCTTGGAATCATCAGAATCCTGACGTAATGTTCTGGTTACTCCTTTATCAAGCTGATCTAAAATCTCTCCGGGGTCATTGATTTTTCTTCCTTTGACAATGTCGTTGAGCAAGAAATAACCGATCAGCGAGATCAATGCGCCAGGCACTCCATGTCCTGTACAATCGACTGCTGCAAAATACATCATATCACCAACGTTGATAAACCAAGGAAAATCGCCACTTACTACATCCCGCGCTTTATAAAGAATAAAGGAATCGGGCAGGAACTGTCGTATTACTTCATTATTTGGCAAGATAGCCCCCTGTATCCTTTTGGCATAATTTATACTTTCTGATATTTTTCTTCCTCTGGATTCAATTTCAAGCTCAATTTGTTTCCGTTCTGTAATGTCATGAGATACCATCAGGACAGACTCCAAGACCTCTTCCTCATCAAATTCAGGGATGGCATTTACCTGCATTACACGATCGCCAATTAATGAAGGGAAATCCATTTCAATCGCAACTTTGTCATTATTTGATTCAACTTGTTTCAAAAGATCAATCCACCCCTGCTTAATGACATCCGCTACATTTATCTCGTCAAGTTTCTTGTTGAGGATTTCACTCGGCTTGTGCCCGGTATAACTCTCAATCATTGGATTGATATAGAAAACTTCGCCTTCCTGGGTGAATCTGGTGATCAAGTCAGGGGAGTTTTCTGATAATGCCTGCATTTTCGACTTCATTCTTTCCTCACGCTCAGCACGTCTGCGTTCGGTAATATCTCTACTATTGAGGATTATGCCCTGTATTGCAGGGTCAGAAAGCATATTTGTTGCTGTGGCCTCCAGCCAAATGGCATCACCATCTTTTTTGATGTATTCATACTGAACAGTAACACTTTCGAATGGGTTGGCAATTACTTGCTTAAATATATGCTCGAAATTTGCCACTCCTTCCGGGTCGACATGGATTTTATCGTTGATACCGATCAGGTCATTTTGTGAATAGCCAAGTATTTTTTCTACTGACGGACTGATATATCTTATCGTTCCTTCTTTCTCGTAAATTGCGATTACCTCAGAGGCATTTTCGAGCAGCAGCTGCATCCTGTTTTGCGTTCTGTTTACTTCTTCTATCTGATCTTCAAGCCGCTGATTTGTCCTTTTTAATTCTTCCTGTGTTGCCGCCATTTCTTCGGCATTCTGCCTCAAAACCTCCTGCTGCTCCTGAAGCTCATTACTCATCTCCTGAGACTCCTCCAACAGGTTTCTGGTACGCTCATTAACCTTAATGTTGAATATTGTACGGGCCAGTATCAAGCTGATCTCCTGTACAAATTTGATCTGGCTTTCGCTAAATCTATGGAAGCCGGCAAATTCTACCACACCATACACTTTTTCTTCCGTGATAAGCGGGGCAATTAAAATACCTGTTGGCCTTTTGTCTCCAAGAATACCTGAAGTAATGCTCACATAGTCATTGGGAATTTCGGTTCTTAGTATATAGTCCTTTTCTACGGCAGCCTGGCCAACTAATCCTTCAGCAAACTTGAATTTAGCCTGCATATATTTTTTCTTATGATAGGCATAGGCCGATTTCATTTCGATGAACTGATCAGATTCATCATTGTCGTTCAGTATATAAAATGCACCCTGAATGGCATCAATTTTTTCGGTAATATAGGCAATGACGGCATCTCCAAGCTCATCGATGGTGTCATGGGAACGTAATATCTCACTTATTTCCGCTACCCCGGTCACAATCCAGTTGCGTTCGGTATCCTGTATTTCTGTTTCAATCAGGTTATTACGCATTTCAATCAGGGCATTACCAAGAATATCCCCTTTGCTTGATGGCTTGAAATCTGCTTTAAGATCACCTTTACCAATTTTTTCTGCAAAAGTAGCTGTTCGTTTTAGAGCCTGAACCAGATCATCGGTGGTATCGGCCATTTGGCCCACCTCATCGTTGTATTTTTTATCTATTTTATCCGGCAATACTCCTTTTGCCACGGAAACCAGCGAATCTTTGAGCGAGAGCAATGGACTGACGAAATATTGCGAAAACAACAATGAAATCAGGAGCGTGAAAACCAAAATCAAGCCTCCCCATAATGTGAATTTTTTTACTACAATCAGGGCCTGCTGGTGTATTTCAGTCTGATCTACTTTTACCTCAATACCCCAATTCAATTCTGGAATAAAGCCCCAGATAGAGAGCGTTTCTATATTCCGGTAATCAACAGAATAGCCGATTCCTTCATTTCCTTCTACGGCAAGCTGAATAGCCACCGCCTCTTTGGAACCCATAGTTACCGCCCTGTTGAGTGCGGCGTTTTCATCATATTTTAGTGGATTTAAAAATAGCGCTATCTTTTCTCGTTTTTGTGCTAAAATTATTTCTACAGTCTCGCCCAATCCCATATCCTGGGCCAGTTCTTCATGAATAGTATTTATATTCAAAATAATAAAACATAGCGCATTACTGGCCCCGATGTCTCCAATAGGCGCACCTATTGCAACAAAAAATTCGTCACCTGAAGTATAAATTTTGCTAAATGTCTTTCCCTTTTCAGATCCTAGGGTAAATGCATTGTCGGTGGCATTAATCTCCTGTTTTATGCTCAATGCCCCATCTGGGTTGGTGTTAATAATGATTTGCCCTTTATTGTCAGAAATGATTATTCTCTCAGCCCCTATAGAAGTTTTAATCGTATTTAAGGTTTTTTCTACCTCGTCCAGATCGACCGTTTCATCTTCTATAAAATCACTTAAGTCCATGACAGTAGAGTCTGATTCCTCGATTGCAATCACTTCCTTTTTTTCATTGACGGATTGAAAAACCTCAAGATTTGAAATCAGGTCAATATCTATTTTTGCAGCATCAATAAAGGCTTGTATATTTCCTTTCTTTACATCTGCCAGAGCTCTCAGGTTTTGAAGATATTTCTCCTGGAGCATATTTTTTCTGATCGAATACGAGATGTATCCTGAAGTGAAAATCGTAACAACAACAAGAAAAAGAATCAGGGTTGTTAATTTACCTCTTACGCTAATATTCTTAAACATCTAATTTCTTCTTGTTTTTGTACACATTAATTACGCTATCCTCATTTTTTTCCATCAGACTTTTTCACTGATTGTGCTTTCTTCGCAGGCTCGCGGCTTACTTCACTCATATTCAACACTTCTGCAATGAGTTTTTCATCAGAGCTTGATATTTCATTAAAAGAAGCTATCTCCACAACCTGGACCACTTCGCCTTTTTCCTTTATTGGTAAAATGGCAAGGTGATTAGGTGATGACGCTCCCAAACCAGAAATAATGGTGATGTATCCTTCTGGTATATCCTTTATATTAATTTTCTTTCCTTCTTTTGCTACCTGACCGGCAAGACCCTCTCCAAATTCGTACCTCACGGTGTCGCTTTCCGGAATGTTATAGGCAAAGGTTGCATATAGCTCAATGTATCTATTGTTTTTCTCTTTTTTAACCGAATACACAAGCCCCTGGCTCACATCCATTTTCATGCACAAGCTTGATAATACTTTTTCGTATTTCAATTTTATATCCTGAATATCTTCTGCACTGGATCGAATATCCTTCACTTGCTTGGCCAAATCGTCTTTAACGGCCTGAGATTCCCTTTTTATATCCTGCTTTTTTTGAGACTCCGTTTTATCAACATAAATAATTTTCTCGACAGTCTTATTATAATTTAATAAGAATAAGGTGAGAATGATAGCGCCCAGGCCAAGAGATAGTGTCAATCCCACAATAAAATAGGTTTGATTCAATACAGAAGATAATTCCTGTATTACCGTCAGATCAATTCTTCCGCTTACTTTTTCAAGCTCTATAGGCAGGTTGTACAGATTAAATGTGGAAAACAGAATTCCCAGCACAAAGAATGCGGTGATGATTACATTTAATTTTGAATAATAAGATTTCATAAATTATTTATACTGTTTATGAATTTCATAAAATAACTTAACTATTTGATCTACACTTAGCGTATAGTCAATGGTTGTTGTTTTCAATGCCGCCGAGGGCATGGTATCTATCATGCATTCTACAGGATCCTGAACAACCGTAAATCCTCCGTTGTCTTTTATTTTTTTCATCCCCATTGCACCGTCTTTATTCGCTCCTGACAATAATATTCCTATCAATTTGTTTTTATATGTAAAAGCTGCCGTTTCCAGGGTAATATCAATTGAGGGTCTGGAATTATTGATCATTTCTTCCGTGGACAAACTAAAATAATGTCCTAACTCTATAGAAAGATGATAGTTTGATGGAGCCAGATATACACTTCCCCTTTTGATCGACTCTTTATCATATGGCTCAATTACATTTTTTATACTTTTTATTTCCAATGCTTCAATAAATCCGTTTCGCACATGTTTCAACCTATGTAAGCACATAATAATAGGTAAGGGAAAATCTTTCGGCACTTGCGAAAGAATCTTCGTTATACCTTGAAAACTACCTGCCGAACCTCCAATCACGATAGCTTTGAACCTATTATTTAATTCAGGAAATCTCATCTAATCAACATGCTATCTGTGCCTACTCTTTTATTTTCTTATAAATTTTCTCTTCATTGTTTGCCACAATAAACTTGTTGGCAATTTCACACCAAATAAGCGACTCTTTTGAGCCGATTGCCAAATACCCGTATTTAAAAATACTTTCATGGAGTTTTTTCAGCACCTCGTTTTGTAAGTTTTGATTGAAATAAATCATTACATTCCTACAGATAACGATATCGAATTTGCTAAATACAATTCCTTTAACCAGATCATGCTTACGATAAGAGACGTCTTCGACCAGTGACTTATCCATGTATGCAAGACCATTTTTTACCTCGAAATACTGATTTAAAGCATTCTCCCCTCTAAATCTTACATAGTTCTTTTCATTCAATTCCATATTTTTTGCGGTAAACACACCATTACGTGCCCGTTCTAGAATCTGGTCATCGATGTCAGTGGCAACGATTTTGGCATCTTCAAGAATGCCCAATTCTTTTAGTAATATGGCCATTGAATATACTTCCTCTCCAGAGGAACATCCTGCATGCCATATGCTTACCCTTTTATGGTTTAGTAAAATATTTGGAAGAACCTTGTCGCGTAAAATCCTCCAAAATGAAGGGTCACGAAACATTTCGGTAACATTTACTGTAATTTCAGAGATAAACTCTTCAAAGAAAACCGGATCATCACCAATCTTCTTGACAAGTGCATCAACGCTTTTGAATTTGTAAAGCTCCAAAATTCTCAATATCCTTCTCTTAAACGAAGAAATGGCGTAATTCGTGAAATCATAATCATACTTAGTTTTTATGATCTCGGTAAGTTTCCTTATGTCTACAATATGTATTTCCTGCATGGTTATGCTATTTTTACCAGGCGTAATATTGTCTGTTTATTATTATTCATATCAAAAATCAATCGTATTTACTAAAAGTCAAGTAACCAATAAAACCACAAACTTTAATACCATGCAAATCTTAACTTTTTATTTCTAAAAATTGCCCAAATACAGGCACAAAACTATTTGACGAAATATAATATAATTTTTTTAACTTTTTACCCCTCTTCTCAATTCCTTTAGTAAACAGGCAGCCAGAGTCTTAACAAATTCATTCTTGATATAATCCTAATTATATTGGTGTAACTTTTACTTTAATAGCGCACAATTATGTATCATAAAGTCAGGTAATAAGCTTCGAGTAAGGAAATAAATCCTGAAGTGTAGGTTCCATCTTCTTTTTTAATGGCCAGTTTTTCAGTAATGAGGTCAGACTGCTGTTTAGATATAAGGGTGATAATTGCCACGGGCTTTTTATTTGCAGCATCAGATATGAATAACTGATGGGTGAGAAATAAGGATTTTACTGCGCAGTATCCGGCTAAGTTTTTTGTTTCTGCCGGAGGAAGCAAAATGGATATTTTTCCTGACTCGTGTATCAGATGATCACAAATATCTATTAGTTCGGGTATGGTTAAGCCACTTTCGTGTCGGGCATGATTTTTTTTATCATTCGGCGATTTTAGTTGCTTTTCATAAAATGGTGGATTGGAAATGATAAAATCATACTTTTTGAGCTGTTGTGTTGCGAAATATTTTATGTCATCATGAAAACAACTTATCTTTTTGGCCCATGGACTTGAGGCAATATTCTCCTTCAATTGATCAAGAGCATCCTGTTCAATTTCTACCGAATCTATCTCACAGTTGTATTTTTGAGCCGCCATCAACGACAGCAAGCCTGTTCCTGCGCCAACATCCAACATATTTCTTGGCGAAAATTCAGGCAGCCAACTACCCTGGATACAAGCCAATGTAGTGACCTTCATGGTACAGCGATCCTGATGAATGGTGAATTGCTTGAATTTAAAAAAATCGTTTGCCAATTGTCGATTGCTAATTATTTTGCTTCAAAACCCTTATCAATATGGAGATTAGCACCATGGGCACTGGCAACAGCCAATTGGTCGCACACCTCATTTTCAGGAATTCCTGCATGGCCTTTCACCCATTTGAATTTTACCGTTTGCCTTTTATATGCAGGAATAAAACGTTTCCAGAGATCGGGATTTTTTTTGCCTTTAAATCCTTTTTTCACCCAGCCCCAAAGCCATCCTTTTTCTACCGAATCCACTACATACTTCGAGTCTGAATAAATGGTCACATCAAGGCCATCTCTTGTCAAAACTTCGAGACCCTTAATTACTGCCAGTAATTCCATGCGGTTATTCGTGGTAAGCCGAAAGCCTTCACTCAATTCTCTTCGGTGCTGTCCGTATTTCAATACAGTTCCATACCCTCCTGGACCGGGATTTCCTAGTGAAGAACCGTCAGTATAAATTATTACCATATCAGGAGAGTAAATTATCTTTTATGAGTTTTATTGCTAAAGACAATAGTATGATGCCAAAAACTTTTCTTAGCACGTTAAAGCCTTCCTGGCCTAACTTTCGTTCAAGCCAGACAGAAGATTTCAACACGATAAACACAAAAACCAGGTTGACAATAATACCTATGAGAATATTTGTTTCGCCATAAGCTGCTTTCAGAGAGAGTATAGTCGTTAATGAACCTGCACCTGCGATGAGCGGAAATGCTAGCGGCACAATAGAGGCAGAATTACCGACACCAGTTTCCTGCTTAAAAAACGATCGGTCCAAAATCATTTCCATGCCGATGATGAGAATAATAATTGCTCCGGCAATGGCAAAGGACTCCACATCAATTCCAAACAAATTGAGGATGCCTTCACCAAGGAATAGGAAGACAATCATAATTATCCCTGCAACCAGGGTCGCCTTGCCCGACTCGATCTTCCCGTTTTTTTTCCTCAGATCAATAATGATCGGTATGGAACCAAGTATATCAATAATCGAAAACAGGATAAGCGTAACGGAGGCTATTTCTTTAAAGTTTAACATATAAATAAAAAAAAGTAAATTTAATCATTCAAAAAATGCTCCATCGCCAGGCGATAGCTATCCAAGCCAAAACCGGCTATCACGCCTTTACAAACAGCAGAAATATAGCTTTTGTGGCGAAATTCTTCCCGGGTGTGTACATTGGAAATGTGTACTTCAATCACAGGACTTGTGACTCCGGCAATCGCATCCCGGATGGCAACAGAGGTATGCGTAAATGCCCCCGCATTGATGATGATGCCATCAATATCAAAACCAACTTCGTGAATTTTATCTATAATTTCCGATTCTGAATTGGATTGAAAATAACTTAGATTTGTCTCCGCATATTCGTGTTGAAGCTCAGAAAAATAATCTTCGAAACTTTGATCGCCATAGATATTTTTCTCTCTTTTGCCGAGTAAATTTAAATTTGGTCCGTTAATAATTAATAGTTCCATTTAGCTACTTTTATTAAATGAATTGGGAAAAACTCATACACCAATTTGCCAATTATCTTAAGCTTGAACGATCGCTTTCTAATAATTCTATTCAAGCTTATGTAAGAGACGTTGTAAAACTAAAACAGTTTATTGACATCTCCAATATGGAACTTGAGCCACAACGGGTCACTACCGAGATAATACAGAATTTCTTGATGCACCTTGGCGAATTAGGATTATCAGCCCACAGCCAGTCCAGGATACTTTCCGGCATTAAATCATTTTACGTTTTTTTAGAGTATGAAGAAATCATCGCTGAAAATCCTGCTGAATTGATTGAATCTCCTAAGCTGGGCAGAAAACTTCCCGAAGTATTAAATAGTATTGAAATTGAGCAACTCTTTGAGTCAATCGATTTGTCGAAACCGGAAGGAGGACGCAACCGGGCAATGCTCGAGGTATTGTATAGCTCAGGATTGCGTGTATCCGAGCTCATAAATCTGAAAATGAATCAAATATACTTTGATATTGGTTTTTTGAGAATTTTAGGCAAAGGTAATAAAGAGCGATTGGTTCCTATTGGAAGATCAGCCATTAAATACCTAAACATCTATATTGATGAAATTCGTGGTCAGCAAAAAATTGATCCTGATTTTCAGAACTTTGTATTCCTTAATCGGCGAGGAAAAAGCCTTAGCAGAGTCATGATTTTTATTATTATCAAAGATCTGGCAAAAATTGCAGGGATAGAAAAAACGGTGAGCCCGCATACATTTCGTCATGCTTTTGCAACCCACCTTGTCGAGGGAGGGGCAGACCTGAGAGCTGTTCAGGAAATGCTTGGCCATGAATCCATCACCACAACAGAAATTTATACCCACCTCGACAGGTCCTATCTGAAGCAAATTATTGAAGAATATCACCCCAGGAGTTAGTCAGGTATCATCAGCGATTTCATTATATGTATGAGTTAAAAGGCACTTATTTCTATGAAATTGTAGTTTTCAAAAGCTGGTATAATTTATTTATTGATTATTAATCGCTGGAATATCACGAATTAAAAAATAATAGCAATGTGATTAATTGACAGCGTAAGGGTTACTTAATACTCAATAGGTTAATAAAACAGTAAAAGAAGGCTGATAATATTAGCAATTTTAACGTAAATTCAGCACTTTTAATTATAGGTATATTTTATTTGTCGATAGTTTTGGCTGATCCGTCTAAAGATTCTTCATAGTTACAGAATAGTTTAAAAAAAGATGGAAATATTTTCCAACTTTGATTGTTAAAGTGTCTGTTTCCGGACAGGCAATATTGTTGACGACAGACTTCACGTATTGACAAAATCATAACTATCATTTTCAAACGTTATAGTAGTGCTGGTTTTGGATCCAATAATTCATGTAAATAGAAAAAAAACAACCACCAATAGTAAATGAAGGGATGGAATAATTGTTTTAAAAGTAGAAATTAAGCGTAAGCCATGGACGAAATAAAAGATTTAATCAAAATTATTACCAGCAATACCAAGAGGAACCTGCCTTTGCTCGACCTTAAAAACCACCAGCAAAATGGGAACAAGGAAATGAACCTCTTTTTAGGAATTAAAAATGGTGACTTTAATGATGATAACGAGGCATCAAATGGCATATATGGAACTAAAGAAGTAGATTTTAAATTCAGAATGCTAAAATCCAGATTAAACAGGAAATTACTAAACCATCTGTTTTTTATGGATTTTTCATCATCAAGCTTCACAAAATCAGCAAACCTGCAACAGGAAGCCTTAGATTATCTTCATTTTTCAAAAATGCTTCTCAATGTTGAGGAAACTAAATTAGGAACTAAGCTGCTCTACAAAACCATTGATCTTGCCAGGGAATGTGAATATACCGAAACCGTGATTGATTGCCTGAGGGAGCTTCGCGAAGTGTATGCCAAAACCTATAGGCCAAAGTTATTTCAAAATATAAAAAGACAGATTGAAGAATATGATGCGATAGCTGCTATAGAAGAGCAGGCAAATGCAATATTTCAGGAAAGCAGACTGTCAATAAATAGTACGATCAACAATAGAAAAAAAAGCCTTCAGCCCTACTTAACAGCAATTGAAGAGCTAAAGGGATTATACCAAAAAAGCAATTCATACAACATCTTTGAGCAATATTTCAAAATGCATGTGTGGTACCTGGAGCTTAAAGGGGATTTTAAGCAAGTATTGAAATTGATAAGTGATGTAGAGCGTGAGCACGATAATGGCAAAATAAATGCGCGAAGATTTGATGGCTTGTTTGTTCAGTTTTCAAAAGGGAATGCACTGATAAAACTCAGGGATTTCAAGAAGGGAAGTATTTTTCTTGAGAAAATGTTAGATGAAATAGATAGTTCATCGAAAGCCTGGTATAGCTTTGCTGAGAAGCATGTGATGCTTAATATCCAGAACAAGCAGTATGATAAGGCATCAGATATTT
>JAUUZS010000008.1 GCA_030589835.1 Cyclobacteriaceae bacterium | reverse complement strand
GGGAGTTTTAGTTCTTGATTAATGTTGTTAAGTTGGGAGATTCATACATAATATTATTTGTGTATGTTGTTTAATATCAGCAAATTAGAGCTTAGATAGAGTTTTGAGATTCTTTGTGTATTCTTTGAGTACCTTTGTGAAATAGCCCTGACTCGCCGACAAGGCTGGTATTACGCTGAGTTTCGCGAAGAAGCACAAAGTTGTGCAGAGACATAAAAGGGCTAAATGGAAATTTTAAAAATTGATTATTAGGCATATGATAAATGTACATCCTGGAGAGATACTTGAAAAGGAATTTATTGGGCCATTTGGTATTACTGCCTACAAACTTGCTAAAGCAATAGGCGTACAACAAACTCGAATCGGCTTAATCATAAAAGAGGAACGAGGAATTACAGCCGATAAAGCAATACGTTTTGCAAAGTATTTTGGAACTACGCCTGAGTTTTGGATGAACCTACAGAGGGAGTATGACCTCCGAAAAATAAGATCGGAAAAGAGGGAAATTTTCAATAAGATTGAACCTCTTACTGTTCATGCATAGTCACGCAAAAATACTGAATTTATAAAATTCATCATGGAGTAATTAAATGTAAAATTTTGATTACATGTTTGCATTTGGAATTTTATAGTTTATGAAAAAGTTGATTTTTAAACCTAATTAAAAGAAAATGCTAATTAAAAATATTTGTTTACTTCTCTTATTTTATTACTCTATTGAGTCATCAGCCCAATTGCTCACCATTGAAAAAACAGATGACGGAGCCTGGGTAAAAGAAGCTGGAGAAAAAGTACTTTTTTATCAGGCCACAACAAAGTCAATGGATGGCGAATACCCAAGGGCCAATTACATCCATCCGCTGTATAATGTAGATGGCGCAGAACTTACCGAGGATTTCCCAAAAGATCATTTGCATCATCGAGGCATTTTCTGGACATGGCACCAAGTGATTATTGGTGACAAAAAAATCGGCGATGCCTGGGAATGCAAGGATTTTGTTTGGGATGTAACCAATGTAAGTAAAGAGCAATCATCAGAAGATGAAATTACATTGAATGTACACACATTATGGAAATCACCCTTGTGGCTTGATAATAAAGGAACCCAAAAAGCATTCTTGAAGGAGAAAGCAAAAATCACAGTTCATGCAAAGGAAAAAAACTATCGTGTTATTGATTTTGAGATATCAATGTTGGCACTAGAACCAAATCTTAAGATTGGAGGATCTGACGGCAAAAAGGGCTATGGTGGTTTTTCAGTACGAATGAAGTTGCCCGAAGATATTCGTTTCACTTCCAATAATGGGGAGGTTACACCAACAGTCGGCCCTATCAGTGCCGGAGACTGGATGGATGTGTCAGGATCGCTGGCCGCAGATGGAGGAAAGGCCGGCATCATCATGATGTGCCACCCCGACAACCCGATGTTTCCCGAACCATGGATTTTAAGGAAAAAAGGAAGCATGCAAAATCCTGCCTATCCCGGCAGGACACCGGTACTCATTTCAGATAAAAAGGCAACAGTGTTGAAATATCGTTTGGTGGTGTATACCGGCAAGCTGTCAAAGAAGAAGATCAGTGCTTTTGGAGAGTTTTAGGCTTTCGATTGGGGAAGTAATTCTTGTGCACAATTTTTTAAGTCATAGAAGAATTGAAAAAATCCAGGATTAAAGATAATAAATTTACAATCCAGGTCAGGAATAAGCGGAGGTTTACGTTTAGTGAAATAAGCCTTACTCTTTCCGCTTCTGGTAGAGGGTTAAATCCATTAACCGTTTCTAATATGGCTGCCAAAATCCATGCAGGAGGTAATGATTCAGTTACCTGAAAACACATCCGGAAATGCAGTAACACTGGAAGAAAATATCGAATTTGTGACGCATTATGGGTTCAAAAGTAAAGTGCCAGTCTTGTTGATTGGAATGAATTAGTGTCTGATTTTTCCTTGGACTTGATTTATCAAACTTATAGAGAAATCATTAACTTTGGGTATGGAGAAAATAGAAAATTGATAATGAAGACGGCATTCTTCTTACTTTTTAGTCTCATGTAGCAGAAAAGTAGGCGTCAGCCCGTCAGAATTCAGAATTCAGATGAAAAAAAGTACCAGCAATAGGGGGATTAATCCATTTTTCGTATGTTCAATTTCGATTAGTTTTGAATACATCAAATCGTAGGTTGTAAATAAAATGATAAAGATAAATAATAAGCTTAAAGCAGAAGACCTAAGTGGTAAGCTGACAAAATTCTGGGAGCTGTCCGGGGAAAAGGTTAACCTGATTGAAAAGGAATATGATCATGCCAAAGGAGCTCCTGTCTTTACGGTGGATGGAAAATACTCGACCAGAGGATGGACCGAATGGACGCAGGGATTTGAATATGGTTCGGCGGTGCTTCAGTTCGATGCGGTAGGCGATAAAAATTTCTTGCATTTTGGCCGTCAACAGACCGTGCAGGAAATGGCAACGCACATCAGTCATATTGGGGTGCATGACCATGGCTTTAATAATATATCAACCTATGGCAATTTACTTCGCTTGATGAAGGAGGAAAAAATCCCCTTCAATGAATGGGAGAAGAATTTCTACGAGTTGGCACTGAAAGTTTCAGGAGCAGTGCAGGCCTCCAGATGGACTAATATCAAAGATGGGGGATTCATCTATTCCTTCAATGGGCCTCATTCCCTTTTTGTGGACACCATCCGATCATGCAGAATATTGATGTTAAGTCATGCCATGGGGCATGTTTTGCAGACCGATAATGATGTGAAAATTAATTTACTGGGAATAGCGATTCAACACATGAAAGCCACTGCTGATCATTGTGTGTACTATGGAGATGGTCGTGACTATTATGATATTTGGGGTAGAACGGCTCACGAAGCTATTTTCAATACCAATGACGGGAATTTCAGATGTCCAAATGCCCAACAAGGATACACAGGCCGTTCCACCTGGACAAGAGGATTGGCGTGGGCCATGTGTGGATTTGCTGAAGAACTGGAGTTTTTAAAAACACTACATGACGCGGAGCTGGAATCTTTTGGGGGTAGAAAAAGCATTGAAGGATTTATGCTTAAAGCCGCCAAAGCATCTTGTGATTTTTATATTGAGCATACGCCAATTGACGGAATTCCTTACTGGGATACGGGAGCGCCATTGCTTCATAAACTTGGAAATTACCTCGATCGCCCTGCCGATCCCTACAATGATTTTGAACCGGTTGACAGTTCTGCTGCTGCGATTGGCGCGCAGGGTCTTTTGAGATTGGGGAAATACCTCGAATCAACTGAAAAAGAAGCATCCCAAAAATATTATCAGGCAGGATTGACAGTGTTAAATACGTTGTTTGATGAGCCGTACATCAGCACTGATCCTATACACCAGGGATTGATTTTACATTCCATTTATCACCAGCCAAATGGTTGGGACAATGTGCCGGCAGGTTCTAAAATCGCCAACAACGAGTCGAGCATGTGGGGGGATTATCATGCCCGGGAGGCCGCTCTATATGTGCATAAAATCATCAAAAAAGAAAATTATTATACATTCTATAATTGTGTGAAATAATGGCAAATCAATTTACAGACCTTTCGAAGCTTTGTATGCATACCATCACCACCAAGCCCTGGGAAATTGAAAAATCTGCAGAGGAATTTGGAAAAGCCGGTGTGGGTGGGATATCCGTCTGGAGAGATACTCTGGAAGGCAGGGATATTGCAAAGACCGGGGATATGCTGCGCTCCAATGGCTTGGAAATCGTGAGTCTGGTACGCGGTGGATTTTTCCCATCAATAGATTCCCTCAACAGAAAGGAATCTATTGAAGATAACCGCTTGGCTATAGATGAGGCAGAAGCGCTCGGATGCCCGATGGTGGTATTGGTGTGTGGAGCGGAGCCGAGAATATCACTGGAGAAATCACGCGATCAGATTAGGGCTGGGATTGACGCCATTCTTCCTTACGCAGAAAATGCCGGGGTGAAACTGGCGATAGAGCCCTTGCATCCGATGTATGCCGACACACGGTCCGGTATCAATACCATGGAGCAGGCCAATGATATGGCTGAGCACTTTCAATCGGATTATGTAGGCGTGGCGGTAGATGTGTATCACCTTTGGTGGGATCCGCATCTGGAACATGAGATCTACCGTTGTGGGGAAAATGACAACTTGTTTGCCTTCCACCTTTGTGATTGGATAAGTCCGACGGTGGATATGCTCAATGACCGGGGATTGATGGGTGACGGTTGTATTGATATTAAGAAGATTCGGGAATGGGTGGAAGGTTCAGGTTTTGATGGGTTTAATGAAGTGGAAATTTTTTCCAATAAACATTGGGCAGAGGATCAAAATGAATTTTTAGAAAAAATAAAATATGCTTACCTCAATCATTGCTGATATGCGAATCGCAATTTTTCAAAATAGAGTGTTCGTGTTTTTAATTGCCATTACAATTCCATACTTTGGAAATGCACAGGAATCAGAATTCAAGGACTATTTAAAACTTCCTTGGGAGGAGGTCTTTTCTGAAGCAGAAAATGAAGATTGGCAAAGTCGTTGGTTTTTGGATGGTCAGCGGGCCTGGATAAAAAATATGGAAGATGGGATGCTTTATTCTGCAGGACCAGTCGAAAGGGACGACGCTTGCCATGCAGTGTTGTGGACAAAGCAATCTTTTTCCGGGGACATAAAAATCGAATATGATTATACCCGGATGGATAATATCAACAAGGCGGTGAATATAATCTATATTCAGGCCACAGGAAAAGAGGAGGGGCCTTACAAAAAGGATATTTCAGCATGGTCACACCTCAGGACCATTCCTTATATGAGCACGTATTTTACAAATATGCACTTGCTCCATATCAGTTATGCCGCATTCACAAATGATGATGCCAAAGAAAAAGTGGATTATGTGCGGGCAAGACGGTATCCGGTTATGCCGGGGGAAAATTTTGGTATAGACACACGTGTGGGGGAAAGTTATGAAAATAGTGGATTGTTCATTCCAGGGATTAAGTATCATATAACGATCGTGAAAAAGAGGGACAATCTTTTTATGAAAGTGGAGGGGGATGGAAAATCAAAACTTTATAACTGGGATTTTTCAGGACACGCACAAATTACCGAAGGTAGAATCGGACTTCGCCATATGTGGACCAGGTGTAGTAAATATGCTAATTTTTCTGTAAGTGAACTAAAATAAAAACAATAATGAAAGAACATAGAATAGGAATTATAATGAACGGCGTCACAGGTCGTATGGGCACCAATCAACATTTAATGCGCTCGATTGTCGAAATCATCAAGCAGGGCGGAGTTCAGATCAGCCCTGATGAGGTCATTATGCCTGATCCGGTTTTAGTAGGGCGCAATATGGCTAAACTGGAAAAATTGAGGCAAATGTCGGGGGTACAGAAAATCACTACCAACCTCGATGAGGTGATGAATGACCCCGACTATCATATTTATTTTGATGCGCAAGTTACAGGCAGAAGGGCGGATGCCGTAAAGCAGGCCGTAGCTGCAGGCAAGCATGTGTATTGCGAAAAGCCAACTGCAACAGAAACCAGTGTGGCCTTGGAATTGTATAACATCTGCCAGAAAGCAGGAGTAAAGAACGGCGTGGTTCAGGATAAGCTGTGGTTGCCGGGAATGTTGAAATTGAAAAGGTTGATACAAAATGATTTTTTTGGAGACATTCTTTCCGTAAGAGGCGAGTTCGGATATTGGGTTTTTGAGGGCCATACTATTCCGGCTCAGCGACCATCATGGAATTACCGCAAAGAAGATGATGGAGGGATCATCGTGGATATGCTTTGTCACTGGCGATATGTGTTGGACAATATTTTTGGTAAAGTGAAAGCAGTTTCATGCCTTGGCGCAACACACATTAAGGAGCGAGTGGATGAGAATGGCAATGTGTACAATGCTACGGCAGATGATGCGGCCTATGCAACATTTCAATTGGAAGGGGGCGTGATTGCTCATTTTAATTCTTCGTGGGTAACCAGGGTTAAAAGAGATGATTTACTCACCCTGCATGTAGATGGCACCAAAGGCTCAGCAGTTGCCGGATTAAGGGAATGCTACATTCAGCATTATGGCAACACGCCAAAGCCAGTCTGGAATCCCGATATTCAGCAGCCGATCGATTTCCAGGGTGGCTGGGCGAAAGTCCCGGAGCAGGAGGTGCACGACAATGCTTTCAAAGCACAATGGGAATTATTCCTGAAACATGTGGTGAAAGACGATCCATTTCCATGGACGTTGAAAGAAGGGGCAAAGGGAGTTCAGCTTGCTGAAAAAGGACTGGAAAGCTGGGCGAAGAAGGCCTGGGTGGATATTGAGGAATTGTAACTAAAAAAGTTATGAGTTCAGAGTTGCGGGTTAAAGCTAGAAGAAAAGGCTAAAAGGTGAAGAGAAATTATTAACATGAATAAAACAGCATTAATTACCGGAGGATCAAGAGGCATTGGATTTGGGGTTGCTAAATGTCTTGCAAAAGAGGGATTTGATCTGGCCATTAATGGTGTCAGGGATGAATCAAAGGTGACCAAGGCTCTGGAAGAATTGCGGTCTTATGGGGTAAAGGTGGTTTATTGCCAGGGTGATATTAGCAGCGCAACGTCTCGAAATTCCATAATCGAAAAAGTGAATAGTGAGTATGGACAGTTAAACGTGCTGGTCAATAATGCTGGGGTGGCTCCAATAGAGCGTAATGATATTCTTAGAGCAACAGAAGAAAGTTTTGATTATGTGGTTGGCACCAACTTGAAAGGAACGTACTTTTTAACTCAATCGGTAGCTAATTGGATGGTAAAGCAGAAGCTGGCAGATGCTGAATTTTCAGGATGCATTATTAATATTTCTTCGATTTCGGCAACGGTAGTTTCTGTAAACAGGGGAGAGTATTGCATAGCAAAAGCAGGATTGGGTATGGTTACACAATTGTTTGCTGCCAGATTAGGTGAATTCCAGATTCCGGTGTATGAAATCCGGCCGGGAGTCATTGCTACAGATATGACCTCAGGTGTAAAAGAAAAATATGATAAATTGATAGATGAAGGGCTAACTGTACAGGATCGATGGGGATTCCCTGAAGATGTTGGGAAAGCTTCCGCAGCATTAGCCAGAGGTGATTTTCCATACTCAACAGGACAAGTGATTATGGTTGATGGAGGATTGACTTTGCCAAGATTGTGAAGTACTGGGTGTTAGGTTCTAGGCACTGGGTTCTTGCTGCCAAGTACCTAGAACCCAGAGCCCAGCGCCTGAAATAGAACGTGTTTTTAATTTTTAAACTATTAATATGATGAACGAAGACAAAAAAAGAAAGTACTGGCGGATATTGAGAGCAATTGTCATTGCGCTCTGCCTACTCATTTTTACACCATGGGTGATCCCGGAAGGCGTGCATAAGCCAGAGTTATTCGGCGTACCATATTCACTTTGGACCAGCTTTCTAATTACTGTGGCGCTGGTTTTTTTAACTTATTTGGGAACTAAAGTTCATCGCGGAGCTGAAGAAAAGGAGGAGGAATTATGAAATTTTGGATATTAGTATTTGGAGTTGCTTACGCAGGATTGTTGATTTTTGCTTCATTGAAGTCTTACAAGAAAGGGCGTTCAGTTGAAGAATTTATGATGGCCGGATCCAGTATTGGGATTCTGCTCGGTGTGTTGACCTATGCTGCTGCTTTGTTCAGCACATTTACCTTTCTTGGCATGCCTGACTTCTTTCGCCGTCACGGTATTGGAGCATGGATTTTCCTGGCTGTCTCTGACGGGGTAATGGTATTTTTTATCCTTTGGTTCGGGTATCATATCCGCATGAAGGTAAAGAAATTGGGATTCAAAGGCGTTGCCGGAATGATCTCAAAATGCTATGGGAATAAATGGGCAGGGTATATTATATTCCTGACCGCATTTTTATTCCTGATACCGTATGTCGGAATTCAGATTCAGGGCATATCCATTTTTATGGGGGCGGCATTTCCTGATTTCATTCCTTCCTGGGGATGGGCTGTGGGCATTGTGGTCGTGATGCTGGTGTACAGCGAAATTGGTGGATTAAAGGCTATTGTCTATAGTGACGCCATTCAAGGTGTACTCCTTCTTACCGTACTATGGATTATTGGATATAATTGCCTGGAAGCGTTTGGCGGCGTTGAGGCCATGTTCGATAAGATTGAAGTGGATAATGTCGCACTACTTTCTACTCCCGGCCCGGAAGGTCTTTTTAGCACACAGTTCTTCATTGCCTCTATGATTGCCATCGTGATGATTCCTGTCACTCAACCTCAATTGACCACGCGTTTGGTGGTGATGAAGAGTATGAAATCCATGCACCTGATGGCCGTAGCTGTAGGAGCTTTTGCGATATTGGTGATTACTCCAACTATTTTTATCGGTATGTATGGTGCTTCGTTTTTAAAGGATTCCCTGGCGGATTTACCTTTAGCGGAACAAGCCGGTGTTTTTTTTAAAGAAACTTTTTTATATCGCCAACCTAATTTTGTGGCTGCATTAGCTCTGGTTGGTTTGATTGCGGCTGGGCTTTCTACCACCAATGCACAAATATTTGCCTTGGGATCAGAGATCAGGGGGCTGTTAAATATGGAAGAAAAGAAAGTCATGCGCATTACCTAAATCAGCATTTTTGTTTTCGCATTGATCGCCATTGTGTTTTCTGAATTGATTAAAGACCAGATTGCCATGTTGGCCAGGGTGAGCTTTGCAGGAACAGCCCTCATGGGTCCGATGATCTTGCTTGGAATTTTGAGCAATCGTAAGGTTTCGACCTTTATCATCTTAGCTTCATTTGTAGCCCTGGTTATTTTCTTACTTTCGCTGGGCGGAATTATTCCCGGCAATTATTTTGGTTTAAGATTGGATTTAATCTTGTTTGTGACCTTGACATTAGTAGCTATAATCAGTTATCAGATGGCAAAGAAAGAGTAGAGAATTTCAATAGGCATTGGCAGAACGTCTAAGCTGTGAGGAGCATCAGCGAACCGGAATTTGAGTGATAATTCAGAAAGTATAAGTCAGAATTTGACGAAATTTCTAAAATCTGTTTTTTTGGTCTTTCTACACATACCAGAGTCTGAGCATAGCTGTTTCTCCTTTCCTGAGTTTCAGGAAAGCTGTGCGATGCGTTTTCGGGCACATAAAAATTAGTAAATCTAAAAACTGGAAAGATTCTGGTACAGAAGACAACTTTATAGCCTAATGCGCTAAGTATTGATGTGACTGAACTCAGTGGTAAATCGTGATTTTTAATATTTACTAATTATTGTACATTTGAACAAAAATTGAATAGTGAATTTTAATCAAAAAATGATAAAATGATGAAGAAACTTTTTATTGTAATTTTAGCTCTAACCATAGTACTTCCAGCCGGTTGGGCTCAAAAAAAGAAGGAAGAAGTTGAGAAAATAGATATTTTGGTTTTTACAAAAACCAAAGGTTTCCGACACCAGTCCATCTCCAGTGGCGTGAAGTGCATGTGGGAGCTCGGATTGAAAAACCACTGGAACGTTACCGCCACCGAAGACGCCTCTCTTTTTAATGATGCCTTCCTGAGCAAGTTTGATGCTGTGGTTTGGTTAAATACAACCATGGATGTATTGAATGATGAGCAACAGGAAGCATTTGTGAAATTTTACCGCAGTGGCAAAGGCTATGTTGGTATTCATTCGGCTGCCGACACAGAATATGAATGGGAATGGTATGGCAAAATGATGGGCGGTGCTTGGTTCAAAGGACACCCGCCAACTCAGGAAGCGACTTTGGTCATTGAAGACACCAATCATCCTTCTATGACTGTTTTTGAAGAAAAGGACATTAAGCGATGGACTGTCATTGATGAATGGTATGCCCACAAAGCAAATCCAAGGCCTCACGTAAAAGTGTTGATGTCATTGGATGAAAGTACCTTAAAGAAAATGGGTAAAAATCCTGAGCGCAATACAATGGGCGGAGACCATCCAATGGCGTGGTACAATGAGTTTGATGGAGGAAGAGCCTTCTATACAAATCGCGGTCATACGCATGAAGCATTTGATGATAAGGTGCTAAGAGAGCATTTTAGAGGAGGAATTGAATGGGCTGCAGGTAAATTAAAATAGAAAAATCACATCTAATAGTAAAGCCATGTATCTTCGGATACATGGCTTTTTTATTGGAATAGTTGATGTAATTATTGATATAAAGTGCGTTAAGTTATAAATTCATATAAATTTATGAAACACCATTTTTTTTAGTTCATATTTAAATATCATGACAATCCATTCTTTTTTTCTATGCACCCTCATTCTATGTTTTTCATTCAAATTTGATGTATCACCCGCGCAGGACTTTTCCGGGATATTCAAGAAAAAATTTGATGTCTATAAAAAATCTGCACCTAAAGAACGCATTCAAATCATAAGCGACAGGGATATATATGCTCCCGGAGAAATGATTTGGTTGAATGTATTTGTTTTTGATATTTTTTCTCCAAAAATCTCTTTGAATAGTGACAGGATTATCATCAGTTTATTCAATAAAGAATCCATGGAAATATTAAATAAGGAGTATTCGCTAAATAATGGCGCTATTGATGGGTTCATAAAATTGCCTGAAGGAATGCAAGATGGCGTTTACTATTTACGGGGAAGAACAAAAAACTCAAGTGATTTGAATTACTTCTATAAAAAAATAGTCATCCGGGAAAAGATTATCCCCCAGTTTGTCATCAAGGTCACTTTTCCTGACAAAAAATATATCCCCGGAGATGAAATTCCTTTATCCATTGATTTTCAGAAATTTTACAATGAACCGTTAAAGTCAGTTAATTACCAAATTGAATTCTTTGATGGAAACAAAAAAATATCGGAGTCTGCAGGAAAAATTAAAAAGACAGGTAATGTGTTGATGAGTGTAAAAATTCCTTTAAAGTTAAATTCAGGATTGTTTTCCTACGAAATTTCAGCGGACAGTAAAGGATCAAAAGCAGCCCGCCTAAAAAACAAATTCCCGGTAATTTCAGATAAATTATTTATTGATTTTTATCCTGATTATGGAAAAATGATCAATGATTTGGAAACAGACTTAAATTTCTATGCCTACGATGCTTGCGGGGAACCATTGGTTATTGAGGCTGTTTTGTATGAAAATGATAAAAAGATATCTTCAATCCATTCAAATCCGAGTGGTATGGGTAGTTTTAAACTACTTCCAAAGATCAGTCATTCATATCATGTGCAAATTAAGCAGCCTATCATGCTGAAAAAGAAGTTCCTACTTCCTGTAGTTGAAGCAAAAGGAATTGCACTAGAGGAAATCGCCAAAACGAATTCAGAATTAAAATTTAAGCTAACTAACGGGTATAACAACCCACGACTGATTTACCTCATTGGTGTCTCGAATGGGGAGATATTCTGGACTTCCGGGCATGATATTGAAAACGAGTTGACTGTCGATGTTGATATTTCCAGGGCTAAAGGCAGAATACTGCATTTTATTGTGTCTAATGCAGCTTCCAGAATTGAGGGAGAGCAGATTGTCGTGAAAAGCGGAAATGAATCGGCAGACTTGACGGTGCTTATTAATTCTGAAAAGGCTAGTGAAATCAGCAGGATAGATGTCGATATAAATTCAAAAGCTTTAGGAGAGGGCAGGTTATTTCTATCTGTAGTAAATACTCCCTGGCTTGTGGGTAAATTTCTTAGTCACAGTATATTATCAACAGAATTCCCCTTTGATTTAGAGCAACAAATTATTTTTCAATCCGAAGTATTTAACGCATCTGAATTTAGTGATCAACTATTAGAAGATTTCTTCAAATTTTATGTTCCCTATGGTTTCGGTTGGGATAGGGTGTTAAATACAGATGGGGCATTTACACATAATGAACCAAATTTATTGGTGTTTAAAAACAAAAAACTAAACGATCAATTGATTACAGAGTGTTTAATTGAAAAACGTGGCAGTAAAATAGTGCACTCAAACTCAAATGCTGACAATTATTTCATCACCTCAAATCCGAAATACATCTCAAAGTTACACTTCGTAAAAAAAGAGAGAATACCGGCATATGTGACGATGCTTGAAAATGGTTCTTCGATAAAAGATGTAATTCAGACTATAAAACCATATAATATGCAAGGCACAAATATTATTTTCCTGGGGGGGGCCAATTCAATTAATTTTCAGGGAGGGGCTCTTATTGTTGTTGATGGCGTAAATAGAGGAACTGATGCTTCTATTTTGGAAAACCTGAGCCCCAATGAGGTAGAAAAAATATTTGTCTCTACTAAGGCAGTTGATATTCAAAGGTATACGGGACTAAATTCTGTGGGATTAATTGAAATCACACTTAAGAGTGGAAATACTGAGGAATTTGAAAAGGAGGAGGATGTAGATCAAAACGCCCAATTTCAGGCACCCGAATATGAAAACGGAAAAGGAAATTCAGGTGATGATTACAGGAGTACCTTGTATTGGGCGCCAAAGGTTGAGATCGGTAATGATGGCAAATCAAAAGTTGTTTTTTACAACTCAAATTTAATTTCCAATGTGGTGGGGAAAATCTATTTTATACCAATAATAGGGCAACCTTCAGTTTTTAAATTTGATTATAGCATCAAATAGCATAAAAATCCCGGTGTCATGCCGGGATTTTCTTTGCGTTGTCACCAAAGTTTTTTAAATGCTTTTTTCAGATGATCAAAAGATTCGGAAACTTCATCACTGAAGCTTTCAAATTTTCCTTCAGCAGCTCCTTTTTTTTGTTCTAAATTGGTTTTTAATTCATCGATATCCTTCAACCTGTTGTCTTTCCAATCTTCAAACCCAGATGTGGCCCTTTCTTTGGTGCCTTTGAAATGAGCCTTTTGAATATCTAATTCGGTCTTGAATTTACTCAGGTTTTTTTTGAGATCTTGTTCCAGTTTTGCCTTTGCCTGCCTGGCTTCAGAAGTCATATTTTTAAATATTTCTTTAGCCTTAGCCTCAAATTTATCTAATGCACTAGAAATCTTGGTGGATTCATTTTCATAGTCGGTATACGAAAAATCATAGTCAGCTTCCAGTAAGTCCATCAATTCTTCATAACTTTCTTTCAGGTCTTTGATTTTTTCTTCCCCGATTCCCTCAATCTCGTGGGTATATTTTTTTAGCTGGGCAGCAATTTCTTGTTTTTTCAGTTTGTAATGATCTTTAAATTCTGCGCCACTCTTTTTTAATTGTGCTTCAAGGTCATCGAGTTCTTTTTTTATTTCGTCAAAGAATGATTTGTTGTTTTTTGTTCCCATGATATTTTATAATTAAAATGCCTGTGTAGTCGATTTTTTTGATTGGATTTCTTTAAGATTTTCATCCTGCATTTTTTTGATCTTCTTTTTGTTGTTGGTCGCCCCAATACTGCTTACCACTCCGCTGAGGATAGTTTTTGTCCAATAGTTGAAGATCGCTCTTTTTTCGTCCCTTTCGAAAAAAATATCCCCCTTTCTTAAGAAAAGATTTCTGGGGTTATTCGTTTTTATGATAAATGTATTGGCAAAAAATGACCCGATTACATTTCCTAGTCCTTTTGGGGTTTCTGTTTCCCGATTTAATAAGGCAATTTTCAGGTCTTCATAGTAAAATTTCATTTCTCCATAACTGTAATCTTCATTGGCTTTTGCCGACATGATAATTTTTTTGTTCAGTCCACTTGATATTTGCACCGATGCACTGGGTATGAGGATCCTGTTAAATTCTGTTAGGTCAAATGGATTTACCTCTATTCCGTAAGTATGGATATTTTTTGCATCCATCAAATCAAATAAAAACTCAGCTTTCATTGCCCCCTTACCAAATACTTTTGTCGACAAACCAATCTTGGCATAAGGGTGAGAGGAGGTGTGATCAGTATCGTTTGTCAGGTTCAAAATAGTAGCATTCAGGTCAGTAAAAAATATCTCGCCAGTAGCGAGTGCTTTTTCAGCATGTTCCTGATACGAAATATACCCATCCTCTAGCATGATTTTATCTATGTGAAAAGTAAAATCCATATTACGAAGCGAGGTTTGTGGCAAGGGCCTCCGTTGCCACTCAGGGAATGGGAGGCGCTTGTCCCTGAAAACATTTAGATTTGGATTGCTGATCAAAAGTGTTTGAGCCTTAAAGGTTTGATTGTTGATAAGGCTTAAGAAATCAACCTTTTCGAATGATAAGTATTTGTTTTTAATCTCCAGCCAGGTTGATTGATATCCTTTGGCGTGTCCAAAATCGTATCGCGACACAAGGGGAATTAGTTCAAAATCCCGTGCAAGGATGGAGGAGTCTTTTGAGTCTAGTATTAACTCATCTATCCTGATGGCTGACAGCTTATCCGGAAGTATAAAACTAAAGTTCGATAATTTGGCCTTTAAATGCTGTGAGAAAAATATTCGACTAGTATCTTTTGCGCTTACTGGATCATAAGTTATACCTTCAGATAAAAACCATATATCAGGAATTTCAAGGTCATTTTTTTGCGTTTCAGGGTTTTCTATGGTAAGCCTGGCATCTGTGACCAACATTCGGTCTATGTATATTTTTTTTAGAATTACCGTATCCAATGCAAACGACTGCTTCTCTGACCCCGGATTCTCCTTTTTCCCTTTTAAGGTCTCAGCAAATAATTGAATGGATGAAAGGGTATTCAACGATGGAGATATTTTTTCAATTGCAAGTGAATCAGTCCGTTGTCCATTTTCGTTTTGACTTGTGCCGAATGTAATTTCCTTCCTTGATGAGATATTAAATAGGTTTTCTCCTTGTAGTATTTCCGAAATATTTTCGAATAGAATTGGTGGAGTAGGTAATTCTTGGCCTTTTAGATGTGAGGCCGTATTTATTCTATTTTCACTTGCCGGAGTATTATGAAAATGAGCGTCGTTAAGTGTGATTTCCAATATATCTAAGGTTTGGGTTTGCGTAAGGGCATAAAAATTCAGGCCCTGAATGGCTAGATTTTTGGCAGTTAGTTTTACGTTGCCCTTTTCAGGATGTTCATTTTTCGTATTTGTCGCATAGTAAATCCCATTAAATTGTAGTTCCCCTTCCCTTGTCGAAATGTAATAATGATTGATGTTGAAAAAATCACTGTTTGATTGATGATAAGCTGAAATGTAATCACCCTTCAATTCCACATTATCAGCAAATAAGAAACGGTTAGGTGTCATTTTGCTGCTTGAATCGATCTCAAATTTTTTGGTAATAAAATTTAGCTTTTCAGCTTTTATAATAAGGGAGTCTTCTTCAACTTTTTTATGAATATTTATTCTGGCATTATGGATATGGAATGAGTTGGCCCTTACTCCATGATACCTGTTGCGTAGCAAAAGTGGAATAAATCCAAGATCCAGGCCTGATAGTTTTTTTTGTTTGCCTGCTCCAAGTTTAAGGTTTACCTCAGGATAGTCTATCAATATTTTATCTCCATCATAATAAGAGCCTTTCAATACCTTTTTCAGATCAATACCGGACATGGTAATTTGGGGTATACGAATGTCATATTCATTGTTGGGATTTCCGTAAGGAATAAGTGCCAGATTCTCCATGGAAAAGGTAGAAGTATTATTGTTCCATAAAATGTTTTCAGCGCCAAGGTGATGCTGTTGGTCGGTAAGATAAAAATCATAATGATCGAGCGATATGGAATTGATTTTTCCGTAATCAAACTGATTTATTGGGTTATCACTAAGAGATTGATCCAGCGTCAGATCAGATATGTTCAGCAATAATCCCTCAGCTAAAAAAGTGGGCAAACCCCCATTCCTAATATCAATATTGCTTTTGTTTCCTATCAGGTGTTGGATCGTAATCAAAGGAAGTTGCAAAGTATCCTTTGCTTTTCCTTTATCAATACTGGTTTTTTCGATTTTGTCCGTAAAAATTTCCAGGTCTTGAAATTTCAGGGAGTCGATGGCGATTTTATTCTCAAAGGCAATTTCATTCAGATTAATGCCCGTTATGGTTAATTCCGGAAGGCTTATCTTAAGCTTTTGCTTTGTTTTCGCTGAATCTAAGATGTAATTCACTCGATTTATATTCAAACTTTTATCCATGGAGTTTAGTCGAAAATTTCCAACATCGACAGTCCCCGTGGCTAAGCTTACCTTACTGTTTTTCAGAGATAAATTCAGATTGGCGGTTCCCAGCAAATCATCATCTGTGTTAGTAGCGCTATCTACCACGATATTTTCTATCGTCAGGTTGATGTCGTTCAGGGAAATTTTATTTTTAAGGTCATCAGATGGATTTCCAAACTTGAATTTCCCGTTCATGACATTAAACTGTTCCAAAACGAATAACTTGGTATGCCTTTGCAGGGCTTCGTATAATCCAAAAAAACCTCCCGGAACGATTTTTTGATTTTCAGTTTTTGCCTTCGTGGAGGGAAACAATTTGATGTCAGGCTCTTGCACATACAATTCTTTGATCAGGAATGTGTCTTTATTAATGGCCTTGGCAAAATCAAAACCTGAGACCAAAATATATGGAAAATCGGCATACATACGGGTTTTTTCTGTGGTTGAAGGGACAGAAACGTCCGGATGGATCATCAAATTTTTTATGGAAATCTGGAAAGGGTTGGAGGAAATTGTGAATTCATCAAATTTGACGGTATTCATGCTGTCGGGGAGCGTCACTTCATAATCTTTGATCACTAAATCAGCCCTTTCAAAGTCAAAACCGTACTTGTATTTTGGATTTCTAAAAGTATCAATTTTAATATTTTTCATGAATGCTGAAATCTGATCGATACTGTATTTTATTGGCTGATTTTGTGATTCATCCGTAAAAATCAAATTGGCATCCCGAAGATTAAAATGATTAATCATAATTTGATCATGGTACAGCATAAGGACATCCATGAGTTTAAAGCGGTTTTTTTTGCTTTGCCCCCGCACCCCTTCAGATCGCTTTTTTATATTGATTGTAGGATCACCAAGTTCTATGCTGTCTATCGTCAGAAAATTATCGTTGTATGCACTCAAAAAATCTATACCTGATAGCCGAAGAACGGGAACGCTCACCTCATAGTGGTCAAGTTCCTTTTTGTGTATCAGTGTGGTGTCTCTGCGTGATAGGTGGAAGTTTTCAAATTCAAGCTCGTTATTCAGGGTAGAAATATAGAATTTGTCAAAAGTTATTTGATGAATGCTGTCCTTTAGCAGCAAAAGCTGGTCTTTTATTTCGAGAGAAATGTCATCCGTATAGAAAAATTTATCCGATCGCAAATTCGATTCCTCATTTACCTGGAAATTCTTCACTTCAAATGTTACGCCTTTGATATTAAAGTTGTCATAATCGGGGCCCTGATAGGTTTCGTATAGCAGGTTGCCATCAGATATTTTAAGGTTATTGATTTTTAATTCCGTAAGGTGTTCCGATATTACACCGTAAAGATTCTCGGCTTCAAAGGAAATCCTTTTTGGGGCTTTGTTTTTATTCAAATTGAGGATCCTGATGTCTGGCGATCCAATTTCAATACCGATAACCCTTAATTTTCGTCGAAAAAAAATAGACCAAAATTCTATGATATCAATATGCAGCCGGGGAATATTGGCGCGATAAACATACTGCTGAGGTAAGTTTCCCAAATCCAGCTGATCTTTAAAGTCAGGTGAAATTTCAAATTTCAGCTCGTTTACCCTGAGCCGCCCTTCATTTAGGATATAGGCAATTTCATCAAAATCTATAGTATAAAAGCCGTTTGATTTATCATGAACAACCTCCCTGATTAGTGTGCCAACTACTTTTTCGATATAGTGATTCATCACAAGATCAAGGCCGATGAGCATGCCAATAACTGCCAAAATCCCGATGGCCCAACGCTTACGTTTACGAAGATAATCTGATATGGATTTTTTAAGTAGTTTTGTAAACAGACTCATTCGAATTGTGTGCCGCTAATATTAATTTCAGCTCCGGCTTATATTTTGATCTAACTTAATTAATTTTAATGTTTTATTCATCAGGCTCGATAAAATAATAAATATTAACTCCAATAATTTATTGGATTAAATTACATTTCTATGAAGCAATATCTTGACTTAATGCAACATGTGTTGGATAAGGGTGTAAAAAAGGAAGACCGGACCGGAACCGGGACATTAAGTGTTTTTGGCTACCAAATGAGATTTGACCTTGGAGATGGATTTCCTGTTATTACCACAAAAAAATTGCATTTAAGGTCGATCATTCATGAATTGTTATGGTTTTTGAAAGGAGATACCAATATCAAATATTTGAAAGAGAATAAGGTTTCTATTTGGGATGAATGGGCTGACGAAAAGGGGGAACTTGGTCCGGTTTATGGGCACCAATGGAGGAGCTGGCCTACGCCTGACGGAGGCGCAGTTGATCAAATTGCGGATGTTGTACATCAAATAAAAACGAATCCTGACTCGAGAAGATTAATAGTGAGCGCCTGGAATGTCGGTGAAATAAAAAATATGGCTTTGCCTCCCTGCCATGCTTTTTTTCAGTTTTATGTAGCTGAGGGAAAGCTGTCGTGTCAGTTGTATCAGCGGAGTGCAGATATTTTTTTGGGGGTACCTTTCAATATTGCCTCCTATGCATTACTTACCATGATGGTGGCGCAGGTTTGTGACCTGATTCCGGGCGAATTTGTACATACTTTTGGTGATGCCCACTTATACTCCAACCACCTCGACCAGACACAATTACAACTAAGCCGTGCGCCAAGGCCATTGCCAACAATGAATATCAATCCAGATATAAAAGACATACTTAGTTTTAGCTATGAGGACTTCAGCTTAGAAATGTACGACCCTCATCCCCACATTAAAGGTAAAGTTGCCATATAATCGCAAATGAAAAACCGATCTTCAATATTACGAATCCTACTGCATGGATTTTTTCTTATTTCAGCGAATCTTTTTTCGGTCATGGCAGCGTTTGCTGTTGTGCAGATCATTGCCAGTGATTCGGAGAAAATTCTACAATCTTCATTTGCACTGATCATCAATGTTGGTGTTTATTTGGCGGTGTACAAATTGATGAGTGGAATTCACAAGGAGGTCATGAAAATTGACAACTTTTCGATGTTCGCCATCATTTTGTTGGTCTCTTTGGCGCTCTTGCCTTCGGTTTTCTACCCAATGCATTACCTCACTCAAGGTGAATGGAGCTCTTTGGATAATGTAATCGTCACCTTGCCATTTCAACTCGTTGTGAATGGAATATGCCTGGTGTTTAATTATTTCATTTTCAGCAAGCAAAAATCCTAGTTCCGGTTCAAGGAGCATTTTTCTAACATATAGTACTATTATTTACCTTGGAGAAAAGGAAGGCGTTTAGAAAAATAGCGTCAGCATGAATAAGTTATCAAAGGAATTGTAGCTTAGATTAAGATACTTCCTACCACAAAAAAGTATTATCCGGAAAATATTTCTTAAGTTTCCCGAATGATGATTTTCTGTGCCGACCAAAGGTTTTTTATAGTTAACCTCCTTGTATTTTGAGCGCCATTTTTATTATCGCTGGTAGAATACTTGCCAGTCCGCTCGTAAATGTTTTTCAGAAAAAGCTAACAAACAAAGATGTAAGTCCTGAATTGGTGGTATCACTGAGCTATTTGTTTTTTGTGATACTATCTATTCCTGCATTTATCTATTTGAAGCCTTTTGATTTACCAGCAGAATTTTGGCTCTATATTTCACTTTTGGGAGTATTTGATATTTTCGGGAATATGTTTCTGGTTAAGTCGTTAAGTACCATCGATCTTTCTGTATTTGGACCTTTAAATTCGTACAAGCCCATTTTTGCTATCTTATTTTCCATGATGCTGTTAGGTGAAATACCGAGCCTTTGGGGGTCTCTGGGAGTGGTTGTGATTATCGGAGGGAGTTATTTTTTAAATTATAAAGAAAGCGGAGAATCCTTTTCACCAAAGAGTTTCTTAAAAAATAGAGGTATAATCTTCAGGTTTCTCGCTATTGGATTGACAGCCATTGCCGCAGTTTTTTCTAAAAAGGCTATTTTGCTTTCTTCTCCGCTAATCACCTTGATGTACTGGTCCGTAATCGGTTGGCCGGTGTCGCTGTTGATAGTCATGAGATTAAAGTTAAAATGGAAGAGCGAGCTGGAGCAAATCAAGAAGCATAAAGTAAATTTTGGCTTTTTATTTTTGTCAT
>JAUUZS010000047.1 GCA_030589835.1 Cyclobacteriaceae bacterium | reverse complement strand
ATATCTACGACTGAATAACTCAACACATAATCACTTGAAGGGTTATATACAGACTTCGTGGTGAAAATATAAAACAGCGTCTCATCATTTGGATAGGGAATAATTATGGATGATTGGGTAGAATTGTTCTCCCCACCAATATCTCCCCCATTAAACATCTGGTTATGGTCCTGATCGTAAACGATTACGCCGTCAGTATAAAACAGATTATCACCATTTCGCTCCGAAATAGATGCCGCCCCTTCAGGTGCAACCAGCATGCCATCCGATACCGCGACGGGAGGTAGTTCATTGAAGTTGATTCCTGCATTGTTTCCGAAATACCAATAATTGGCTATTTGTACCTGTTCTCCATATTCCTCAACATTTATCCCGTCATAAGAGCTACATGCACCATAGTCTGCTACTACCCAAATATATCCCGTGACATCGGATGAATCGATTGTTATGGTTTGCCCTGATTCCCCGGTACTCCAGCGATAAATCTGCCCGTTTGGCCCGGCATCCAATACAAGAGTTTCTCCGGGACATATCACCGTATCTTGTCCCAAATCAACAGAGTCAGGCATTGCAATCACATTCACGAATTGAGTGACAGAGTCAACAGAACCATTGATGCCGGCAATAAGGGTCACTTGATAGCTTCCCGGAGCCGCATAGGTATGGATTGGGGCGATCATATTTGAATTGTTAGTGGCCGAGCCGACCTCTCCGAAATCCCATCGGTAGAAATCAGCCGGTGGGTCAAAATCAGGAAAAAACTTGGTAGGAGAACGCTCGCAAGTATTTTGATTAACAATCTCGAAGGTATTGGGAAAAAAAGTAATCGGTGCCGGGGGTGCAAACGCTGAAAATTGGCTGCTTGCATAATCGTCATTGCCTAATGCCACCATCTCGTACACGATGTTCGCGAGCAAGGTATCATTGGGATTTGTGATTCGCCCAACCTGTGTCGGACCACCGTTATTTTCCTGATATAAATGATAAATTCCTCTATCAGGTGCCGATTGAAGGCCAAAACTTCTAAATAATGAATTAGGATTTACCTGATCAAGTGAGGCCAGGGAATCGCTAAGAGCATATCTGTAGAGCATTCCTGGTTGAATTCCATCTCCATGCCTGGATATAAACAGCTTTGAGCCATCAGGCGAAAATTCCGTGTCGTAGATTGCCTCGTTTGAAGTATCAAAATTACCAGAATTCGGAATCTCCCGAACAATACCCAGAGTATCGACTGAAGGATCGAATTGCAATATTTGAATGTTTGCCCCCTGGTTAATTGGAGAAACCGCTATTTGGCCCGACTGAGGATGATAAGAGAAATTTGCTGCTATAATAGTTGATGGGTTTGACACAGTTTTTATCAAAACCCGGTTATTTCCATCGATGCGATATAGTTTGTAGTCACCACTTGTCGCATCCTGAATTAATAAAAAATAGAAGTATGGGTCATTTCCTACTTCGAATACCAACATTCCCGGGTTCACTTGGGTAGGCACTGCAAAAGCCGCCAAATTTTCAGATGTCACCTCCCCTAGAGGAGGTTGTGGGTTGGTGGCATTGCCCGGTGAATTCATATTTACTGTGCTAAAAAAAACACCTCCAGGAGCCGGATAATTAGCGGTATTGGTAAATATATAATACGATCCGGGAGAATTAGGCCTTGGGCTTAGGGCCACACTTTGGTTTGATGAGGTATTTCCATTCAAACCAGTCCACCCTAACATTTGCGTGTGTGTGCCATCATAGACATATTCACCGTCAGTATAAAATAACAAATCGCCAGAAATCCGATCTGATGCCACTGCTGAGGCGCCATTGCCAAATGGTGTGGCTTGCATATCCGTCTGATTTGCAAGATCATCTGATTTATTGAATAATATACCATAAGGTGAGTTGCCGAAATACCAATTGTGCTGTGTATAGTCCTGGCTTTTAACAAATGGCGACAGGAAAAGAAAAAGAAGCATAAACAGATAAGACTTATCGTTATCCATTATTAATCTTAAGCATTCTTTCATAAGAATTTGTAAGTTTCCAATATATTATAATACTAAATACGAAATTAATACTTTAAATCGTATGTTTTAATAACTATTTTCTTGTAGTTTGGCTCGATCTAATATTACGCAAGAAATAATAAAAAATGCAATAAAAGTGTATTTGTAACGTCCTACTTTTATATTTAAGCCCTTTTGCTTTATTTATCATTAATATAATTACTGAATGTCAAAAAGTTACACGGTCATTTTTCTAATATTTTTCGGCCTTGCCACGCAATCAAAAGCTCAGGATCCGCAGTTTTCTCAGTTTTATGCTGCGCCTCTTTATCTGAACCCTGCTTTTGCCGGTTCTTCTGAATTGGCCCGGGCAGGTATAAACTACCGGAATCAATGGCCAGCATATCCCACTAAATTTGTCACCTATTCTGGCTTTTTTGATTATTATATCAGTGATTATAATAGTGGAGTTGGAATATTGCTGATGTCAGATTTAGAAGGGTTAGCGGGTTTGAGGACCCATAGTGTTGCATTGCAATATGCATACCAGCTCAGAATTACTGATGGATTGATCTTACGCACAGGTATGGAAGGCTCCTATACCATGCAGGGCATAGATGTGTCAAATTTGACTTTTGGCGACCAACTGGATTTTAATGGTCAATTCAAAGATTTTACCGACGACAATATAATTAATTCTGGATTTGCAAATAATTATTGGGACATTGGGGCAGGGGCATTGCTGCATTCCGACAAATTTTGGGTAGGATTTGCCGCAAGTCATTTGTTAACCCCAATAAATACATTGATCGGCAGTGAAAGCTTACTGGAACGTAAATATTCAGCCCACATAGGATATAAAATATTGTTGCCTACACAAACTGACTATACCTTTCCGGGCGGGTTCCGGGATATTAGCGTCACTCCTACCATGCAATACAAACTGCAAGGCCAATTTTCGCAGCTAGATGCCGGGCTCTATTTTACTTATGAGCCTTTTGTTTTTGGCACCTGGTATCGCGGGCTGCCCTTCAAGCCCGTTGGTGGCATTAGCAATCACGAATCCTTGATTTTTCTTTCAGGAATTTCCAGTAACGGACTTCATATTGGTTATAGCTTTGACTACACCCTTTCACAACTTGGCATCTCGACAGGTGGAGCCCATGAGGTTTCCATTCGCTATGAATTCTTTCTTGGTGATCCGAGAAAACCACCAAAAAATGTAAGAAAGCTTCCTTGTCCTAAATTCTAGCAACTAGGCACTTAAGAAAATAAACTAACCAACATGTTGTTCGTTTGGATGTTGTGTATGTAGCATATGTAATCTCGTGTCGCCTTTCTTGAAACACGGTTTGTATCACCTCCCGATGGCATTCAAACCTACTGGCTCACACTTATTGTTCTTATTCTGATCGGATTAAAATCTCTACTTCAGGCGCGGCAGCCCGGCAAAACAGCGAGGGTGTGTGGGGATCGGGGGTGGCAGCATTATTTTGGCTTGATTTTTCTTTGGTTCGTTTCTTTTCATCAAGGAAAAGAAATGAACGACCAGCCAGACTTGAATTATCCATCACATGACAGCAAATAATAAACATGCTGACTTTAATGCTTGATGGTAATGGACAAAGTAATATCCCACCTCGGTGGCTTCAATTCCCAATTGATTTAGCTCCTATTGGAGTATTCATTATTTGTTGGCCAACAGAAAGCATGATGTAGTACCCATAATAAATCAAATATTTCAATCCGGCTGCCTAAGTTTTTTATATTTTTGCGTTCCAAAAATTAAATAATCCCGTATGGAGGCTAAAAGCATTTTAATCTTATTGTTAGCAATACTTTCTTTTGATTTTATATTTAATAAAATTCTCGAGTTCCTCAATATTCGAAGCATGAAAGAGGAACTTCCCGATGAGGTACAGGACATTTATGACAAAGAAAAATATAAAAAGTCCATTTCTTATGCCAAATCGAACAATAAATTTGGTTTGCTTACATCAACATTCAGTTTTATTCTCTCTTTTGTATTGTTGGCATCGGGATTTTTTGGTTGGTTTGATCGAGAAGTACATGCTGTTATTGCAACAGAAGAACTGGTTTCACTTGCATTTTTCGGGTTACTATTCGTGGCATCTGACATCCTCAATATCCCATTTCAACTTTATGATACTTTTGTACTGGAAGAAAAATTTGGCTTTAATAAAACTACGCCAAAAACTTTTGTGCTTGATAAACTAAAAGGATATCTCTTAACCGGCATCATCGGTGGAATAATACTTTTTTTACTTTTAAAACTGATCAACATCTTCGGCCCTGATTTTTGGATTTACTTCTGGATCGTTATTTCAGTCTTCATATTATTTATAAATATGTTCTATACCTCATTGATCCTTCCGCTTTTCAATAAACTGACACCGCTGGAAGATGGGGAACTGAAAGAAGAAATTGAAGCTTACAGTAAAAAAATAAACTTCCCCCTTGACAATATTTTTGTAATTGACGGATCGAAAAGATCTGCTAAATCGAATGCCTTTTTTTCGGGTATTGGAAAAAAGAAAAAAATAGTCCTTTATGATACTTTGATAGAGAACCATTCAAAGGAAGAACTGGTTGCTGTGCTGGCCCATGAAGTAGGCCATTTCAAGAAAAAACACATCATAACAGGATACCTGCTATCCATATTACAAACAGGCTTCACCTTATTTATCATGTCGCTGATCATATTTAGCCCTGCCATATCCGAAGCTTTGGGAGCTAGCAAATTGGCCATACATATAAATTTAGTGGCTTTCGGCATTTTATATTCTCCAATATCCCATTTTGTAGGACTTTTTATGAATATACTCAGCAGAAAAAATGAATATGAGGCAGATGCTTATGCAAAGGAAACATACAATGGAACGTTTTTACAGCAGGCCTTGAAGAAGCTTTCCGTGGACAATCTCAGCAACCTTTTTCCACATCCGGCATACGTATTTATCAATTATTCGCACCCTCCATTATTGAAAAGGCTGGAGGCCATGAAAGATAAATAATAGGTTAAATTCCAATTAGTTTTGATTACGGATTTTAGAATTCATTTTAAAAAAAACCTGCTATTGGCTTTCCCCGTTATGCTGAGTCATCTGGGTCAAGTGACCGTGCATGTGGCCGATAGTATGATGGTAGGCCGATTGGGCAAAGAACCCCTTGCCGGTGGGTCTTTTGCCAATAGCATTTTTGTGATATTTCTGGTCATGGGCATTGGAATGTCATACGCCATCACTCCGCAAACCGCACAGGCAGATGGTGAAAAAAACATACAAAAGATCGCAGATATTCTAAAACATGGGATACTGATCAATTTACTGTTTGCAATACTATTGGTGACGGTTATCCTTGTGGGCAAAGATGTCCTTTGGTTATTCAACCAGCCGGTAGAGGTAGTAGAGCTGGCCCTTCCTTATCTGGAAATTATCACGTGGTCACTATTGCCATTTATGCTGTACCAGACCTTTCGGCAATTTGGCGAAGGACTCGGGTTGACAAAGCCTGCAATGTACATCACCCTAACCGGAAACATCATTAATATTGGGCTGAATTATATCCTTATTTTTGGCAAACTGGGGTTTGAACCTCTGGGCTTATATGGAGCGGGAATAGCAACCTTAATATCCAGAATTGTTATGGCTACGATGATGATCCTGTTTGTATACTACCATCGTCAATTCGCACAATACTGGCAAGCCTTCTCCTTTGGCAATTTCTCCCGGAGCATGATAAAGATCAATCTAAACCTTGGTTTTCCTATGGCGTTCCAGCTTATTTTTGAAATCAGTACCTTCAGTGTCGCCGCCATCATGATCGGATGGATAGGGACCGCACAATTGGCGGCACATCAAATAGCACTTAATATGGCTTCCATTACCTACATGATTTCCTTGGGAATCGCTGCCGCAGCGACCATACGGGTGGGAAATCAATTGGGGAAAAAACATTACAAGAACATGAGAACTGCGGCATTAACGTGTTTCATTATGGCCATGGGTTTTATGACAGTAGCGGCAATATTATTTATCCTGGGTAGAAATTTTTTACCAACGCTTTATATTGATGATCCCCAGGTCATACAACAGGCCGCCATCTTGCTGATTGTCGCCGGATTGTTTCAATTATCGGACGGAGTACAGGTAATTGCCCTTGGTGCCTTACGGGGAATGTCGGACGTGAAGGTGCCTACATTAATCACGATGGTGGCCTATTGGATCATTGGCCTTCCCCTCGCATATGTATTTGGAATTACGCTAAACCAGGGTGCTCTGGGTGTTTGGTACGGATTGCTGGCCGGCCTTACCATCGCTGCGATATTGCTTTTTATCCGCTTTAATAATTTGAGTAAAAAATTGATTTCAAGTCAGAAATGAAACCACCAATTGTTGTAGGACAGGGAATGCCGTAAAGCTTAAACAAGTAATTAGAGTCTGTCCATAAAGTCATCGAATTGAAATATTCATCTTTTTGCGCCTTTTTGGCTTTCTCAATTTGCCTAATACCCAGGCATTTGCTGCATTGAGAAAGCCAAAAATTCATCAAAAATCTCAACATTTTAAAAATCAAGCACTTTATGGACAGACTCTAATTAATGTTAAGAAAACTTAACAATTAATTAATATTTTAAAGCCAAAGATATTCGGTAACTTTTGTTTTTTTGCTACTATCTTTATTAAGCTAAACTCATGGTAACAATATACATTATAATTGTCGGCATTTTATTCCTGTTGGCGGCATCGGATCTGGTAGTAGGTGTTAGCAATGACGCAGTAAATTTTCTGAATTCTGCCATCGGGTCAAAAGTTGCTCCCTTCAAGGTAATTATGATCATTGCCTCTCTTGGAATTATTGTAGGGGCAACATTTTCCAGTGGTATGATGGAGGTAGCCAGGAAAGGGATTTTTAATCCCCAGTATTTTTACTTTTCCGAAATCATGATCATATTTCTTGCGGTAATGATCACGGACATCATATTACTGGATACCTTTAATACCTACGGCATGCCTACCTCTACCACGGTATCCATCGTTTTTGAATTGTTGGGCGCCGCAGTTGGGATCGCAATAATCAAAGGGTATTCCGATCCACAGGCACTTGGATTGAGTGAGTACATCAACTCAGCAAAAGCACTGGCTATCATTTCGGGTATCTTAATGTCAGTGGTAATTTCTTTTACGGTTGGAGCTATTGTTCAATTCCTGACACGCCTTGTTTTTTCATTTGATTATAAACGGAATATCAAAAGGTATGGCGCTATTTGGGGAGGGATTGCCATTACAGCAATTACTTATTTTATATTAATAAAGGGATCAAAAGGAGCCTCCTTCATGTCTGCTGAATTAAAAGAGTCGATAGTTACCAATACATGGATGATTATCGTTGTGAGTCTTGTCGGATGGACAACTATTCTGCAACTTTTTTCCTGGTTTACTAGCTTCAATGTACTCAAAATGATTGTTTTAGTTGGGACTTTCGCGCTGGCCATGGCCTTTGCCGGCAACGACCTGGTAAACTTTATTGGTGTGCCTCTGGCTGGTTATGAATCTTTTAATTCCTTTATCGCCAATGTAGGGGTTAGTCCCGACGGGTTCCTGATGTCGGATTTGACCGAGCAGGTTAAAACACCAACCTTTTTCCTGTTAATAGCAGGCCTGATCATGGTAATTACCCTATGGTTTTCTAAAAAAGCCCGTACTGTCACAAAAACTGAACTGAACCTGGCACGGCAAGACGCCGGTTTTGAGCGTTTTGGCTCTTCCGGATTTGCCAGAACCCTTGTGCGCACTACATCTAAGATGTCTAAGAGAATCAACACACTTTTACCAGCATCTCTAGTTAGTGCAATTGATCGGCGGTTTGATCAATCCAAGGTTGTGGCAGAAGTGGAAAAAGGAGAAGAAGCACCTTCATTTGATCTCATCCGCGCATCGGTAAACCTGGTGGTAGCAAGTATTCTTATTTCTTTTGCGACATCTCTCAAGCTGCCGCTATCTACTACATATGTCACATTTATGGTGGCAATGGGCAGCTCATTGTCTGACAGGGCTTGGGGTCGCGAAAGTGCAGTTTATAGAGTAACAGGAGTGTTTTCTGTAATTGGAGGTTGGTTCCTCACGGCATTTAGTGCGTTTTCCATCGCTTTTATTGTTGCTTTCATATTATATTATGGCGGTTTTATCGCTGTATTTGGCTTAATTTCCCTGGCTGTTTTCCTGATTTATCGCACACACCTTATTCATAAGAAATTAACTGCTGATGCAAGTGATATAGAACAGGATGTCCATACGATTTCCGAAACCAATATCGCAGAGAAATCTTCTAAAACAATAGTTAAAAACCTGAAAAAAGTAGCGGTAGAATATGAAAAGACCATTATAGGTTTGGAAAAGGAAGACGTGAAATTATTGAAAATTTCAGGCAAAGAAATTGCCAAAATCACCTCAAAGACCAAATACCTCAAAGACAACATCAATGTGATCGTCGACAAGTTGAAAGAAGATTCGGAAGACACAGCATACTATTTTGTTGAGGTACTCGACTATATGCGGGAGATGTTACACAGCCTTACTTTTATCAACTTCCCGGTTTATGAGCATGTCGACAACAACCATAAACCACTGATTGCCGAACAGATCAACGAATTGAAAGCCGTACATGCAGGCCTGAAATTGCTGATAGAAACCATTACAAATGCCATGGAGTCTGGCGAATACGCCAAGCTTGATTCTATACTTCATAAGCAAGAGACACTTTTGAAATACGTTCAAAAAATTGGAAAGGCGCAAATAAAACGTGTAAAGGCAGGAATGGTTGGCACCAAGAACAGCATCTTATACCTGAATATTGTAAATGAGAGTAAGAATCTGATCTTACAGGCAGTGAATCTATTTAAATCACAGCGTGACTTTACGAATTATAAAAACAATAATTCCTGATCAAATACCAAAAGCAGTTTTAGTAGAAGGCAGTCTGCATCAATGGACTGCCTTTTTTTGTTCTTCGGTTTTGTGATTTCTGAAAATCAGTACTTCGAAATGCACTTCGGAATATGTCGAAGAGATGGGGCTTGAAAATTAATAATTCAGACATAAAAAAAGCCACCTAACTGGCAGCCCTTTTTTATTATTGTCTATCATCAAATTCAAATCAATCTCATTTTCATCGAGGTTGAGCGAGCATGGCAAGATAATTACTATATTATTTTAGCGACTATTAGAAGTCGCTAGTCTTGATTGTTTATCTGATAGTTCGAGTAAAAATTCAGGTGCAAAATCTGCTTCATTTGGCCATGTGATGGTGTTCAGATTGATCTTAAAATTCTGGAAATACTCTAGGTTTCTTAAAGGCTCAAATATCTTTCGGTGATCCTGAAAGATTGTGTCTTTTAAGTCGATAATCCTTGTTTCTCCATTGCTAAATGTTAGTTGAACCTTGTAATTTTCAATGTGCTTTACTTGATTTACATTTAGTATCATAATCTTCCTATTCTAGTGGTTTTATCTTCCTAAACTCCCCAGTCGTTTGAAGGGTTTTCCAATTCCCCAAAAGTTCATCTTTTTGATTTTCGTACCACTCCATTACGTGGTTCAATGCACGCTTTGAAAATTTTCCTTCAACAATTCCTGACTTTATCTGCACCGTTATTTCATAGTCTCCATACTACGCATGAAAATGTGGAGGATTATGCTCGTTAAAGTTCATAAAAATTATAATTTCAAGAAATCTACTTATCTCTGGCATATTATCTGTTTATGTAAAGATGGTTTTCTCATTAATCAATCACAACCACTAGCTTTCCCAAAGTATCATAATACAAAAAATTACCAGCAACAAATCAGATTGATAATGCCAAGGGACATCAGGCAGTTTTAGTGATTATTCCGAAATCAGAAAGTGATGGCTGAAATGGACTGATAGTCAATTCGGATTGTTACTCCTGATATTCATAGATTTGACATGCCAACAGAACATATCATTAAGATGGGGCTTGAAAATTAATAATTCAGACATAAAAAAAGCCACCTAAGTGGCAGCCTTTTTTTTATTATTGTCTATCATCAAAGTGAAATCAATCTCATTTTCATCGAGATTGAGTGAACATTGCAATGGTATAGCAACTCCTAAATTCCTTCCAGAATAGCATTCAAGGTTGCACTTGGGCGCATTGCGGCAGTTGCTTTTTGCTCATCCGGTTTATAATAACCTCCAACATCTACCGGCGAGCCCTGAGCTGCTAATAACTCATCTAAAATTATAGACTCGCTAGATGAAAGGGCTTCGGCAACAGGAGTAAACAAAGCTTTTAATTCTGCATCCTCGTTCTGATCTGCTAAAGCTTGTGCCCAATACATAGCCAGGTAAAAGTGGCTGCCTCTGTTATCTATCTCATTTACCTTTCGCGAAGGCGAATTATTATTTTTTAAAAACTCTCCGTTTGCAACATTTAATGCACTTGCCACAATTTTTCCTTTGGCATTACCGGTTTTAATTGCCAAATCTTCAGCTGAAACTGCCAAGGCTAAAAACTCTCCCAAAGAGTCCCATCTCAAATGTCCTTCTTTTTCAAATTGCTGCACATGCTTTGGCGCAGAGCCGCCAGCACCTGTTTCGAAAAGACCTCCGCCTGCCAATAAAGGAACAATGGATAACATTTTGGCACTGGTTCCTAATTCAAGAATCGGAAACAGGTCGGTCAAATAATCACGAAGTACGTTGCCTGTAACGGATATGGTGTCCTCACCGGCTTTTACCCGATCCAGGGAGTATTTGATCGCCTCAACTGGAGGCATAATTTTTATTTCGAGTCCTTTTGTATCATGGTCGGGTAAATAAGCTTCCACTTTTGCGATCAGGTTTGCATCATGGGCACGGTTTTTATCCAACCAGAATACCGCCGGGCTACCTGTAGCTTTTGCTCTGCTAATTGCCAATTTTACCCAATCCCGGATTGGCAAATCTTTTGACTGGCACATTCTCCAGATATCCCCCTCTTCTACCTGGTGCTCCAGCAATACATTGCCTTGATCATCTACAACCTTAACCGTTCCATTTTCGGTTATTTCAAAGGTTTTATCGTGTGATCCATACTCTTCGGCTTTTTGAGCCATCAGGCCAACATTTGACACATTGCCCATGGTCGTCACATCAAAAGCACCATTCTTTTTACAGAAATCAATCGTCGCCTGGTATATTCCTGCATAACTCCTATCAGGAATCATGGCTTTCATATCATGAAGCTCTCCGTCAGGCCCCCACATCTTACCAGAAGCACGGATGGCAGCAGGCATTGAAGCGTCTATTATTACATCACTTGGCACATGCAAATTGGTTATTCCTTTATCAGAATTTACCATGGCTAGCTCTGGCCTTGTTTTATACACCTGCAGAATATCAGCTTCAATTTCTTTGCGTTTTTGCTCAGGCAACTCCGCTATATTGGCATATACATTCCCCAAACCATTTTTGGTATCAACACCCAAATCATCAAATGTTTTCTGGTGTTTCGCAAACACATCTTTGTAATACACATTAACGGCCTTTCCAAACATAATGGGATCAGAAACTTTCATCATGGTTGCTTTTAAATGCAACGATGCCAAAACGCCCTGATCCTTGGCTGCCTGAATTTCTTTTTCATAAAAGGCATTGAGTGCTTTGCTGCTCATCACCGAAGCATCAATTACTTCGCCCTCTAAAAGGGCAAGGTTTTCCTTTAATGTATGCGAACTTCCATTATTTCCTGTCCACTCTATATTAACATTGGTATCCTTCGGGATCACTACAGATTTTTCACTTCCATAAAAATCCCCCTCTGTCATATGCGACACATGTGTTAAGGAATCTGAGCTCCATTCGCCCATTGGATGCGGATGGGCTTTTGCATAGGCTTTTACTGCATCAGCCACTCTTCTGTCTGAATTTCCTTCCCTCAATACGGGATTAACCGCACTACCTAATACCTTGGAATAACGGGATTTAATTTCAATTTCTTTTTCGTTTTTAGGATCGGCAGGAAAATCAGGTACTGCATACCCCTTGTTTTGAAGCTCAATGATGGCTTCCATTAGCTGAGGGATAGAGGCGCTTATGTTGGGTAGTTTTATAATATTCGCCTCCGGGGTTTTGGCCAAATCGCCCAATTCTGCCAGTGCATCTTCCTGTTTTTGATCCTCTTTTAAGTTTTCCGGAAAATGAGATAATATCCTTCCCGATAAAGAAATGTCTTTTGTTACAACTGCAATGTCTGCTGATTTGGTAAATGCCTGTACGATTGGCAAAAAAGAATATGTTGCTAAGGCAGGCGCTTCGTCTGTTATGGTGTAAACGATTTTAGAATTCTGATTGTTCATACGAAAATTGTATTTAAAAGTTTGTCCCTCACCCTGGTTAGGGGTTTAAAAATTTGATCACAATATTACATAAAAAAGAAATAGAGTTGCTCAGGCTATTGTTTTTAATTGCCACAAATTCTCTATATCCATGGTGTTAAAATGAAATTGTTTTCAGGCTATATCCGTATTTCTTAAAAAAAAGGACCCTAGAGCCCTTTTTAAAAAACAAAACAACCATAAACTTATTTATATCCTTTCTATAAACTTGGTGTCTGATTCAGAAAGTTTGCTATCAAGCCTGCCTGTCCGGTAGGCAGGGCTTGCGCAGCTCGAAAAATGTGAGTTTACATTTCGTAAATGACCATTTTGAGAGCAAGCGTAACGCAGATATCGGACTTTATGGACAGACTAATTATTGATATTTTCCATGTTTCTTACACAACTCAATAAACTTGAGTACACGTTCCGGGCTCACATCATTTTGAATAATATGTGCCGGAGATATCATGTATCCCCCACCTTTTCCAAGAATACGGATTTTCTCAATTATATCTTTTTCCAATTCTTCATCACTTCCTTTAGGTAATAACTCTTGTTGATCGATAGCCCCCCAGAATGAAAAAAGGTGACCAAAGTTGTCCTTCATATCTTTGGGCAGATGACCAGGAACATCTGGCTGAACAGGATTAAATACTTCAAATCCGATTTCATGAATATCTTTTAAAAGCTCAGCAACCGCACCATCGCAGTGTAAAACAGGAATGATATCAGCTTTTACAGCTTTAAATCGCTGAATCATTTGAGTGTAAATGGGTTTCAACTGTGTACGAAACATTTCCGGTGCCATGATCAGACTTTGTTGTGTACCAAAATCATCACCAAACCAAATGGCATCAATCCCTCTTTT
>JAUUZS010000158.1 GCA_030589835.1 Cyclobacteriaceae bacterium | reverse complement strand
GGATTCATGACAAATAAGAAATTAACTGCGACTGCACCGATTAATATTGGTATCTGAACTGCTACGGCTATCCTTGTCAATAACCCAAAAACAATGAGCGCACCGCCTCCTAAATGAGCCATGGTAACATAGTGATAAATAAGCATAGAACTCAGAAATTCTTCTTCCGGAGCAATGATGTCTTTTAAATATTGAGCATCAGTCATAAAATTCAGCCCTTTGAAAAAAAGGAATCCACCCAAAAACAATCTCCCCATATCCAATAAAAAGAAGGGGTTATGACTGTTTGTCCATTTATTCAATTTTTTTATTATGTTCATATTATTAAAAGTTTTTGTCGTTGCATACGCAGGTGAATTCACATTGTTCTAAATATGAGCATCCGCAATCAAAGAAAACATCCTGAATACCCTCTTTTGTCTCCCCAGGGACCTCCAATCAGATTGATGTCCCTTCGATTAGATCAAATTGTATCCTTACCGTTCATAATGAAAAGCGCTGTCTAATGAAGGATTGTTGAGTATATAAATGGGGTATAATTGGAAAAGTGAAAGATTGGGGGAAAGCAGAATGCGAAGATTTCTCGTTCCTTGCCTACCGGATCCTGGCAGGCATTTTTCGGCTCATAATTTAAGATCGAGTCCGCTCCAGAAAATAAAATTTGCGTCATTGCGAAGGAGGTACGACTGAAGTAATCTCGTTAAGTTGCAGTAAACCTGAATGTTGAGATTGCCACGTCCTCCTTCGTCGTCCTCGCAATGACGAACATCGACTTTTCGGAGTGGGCTCAAGATTTAGATCTGCGATGATTATTCCTGGCAAGATTGTGAATTTATTGCGCTCTGAATATTTCGTCTTGTTCATTCTCAACCCACTAATATTCAACTACTTGTTTCCCCATCGCTGGTTACTCATAACCTTTGCGAATTATTGGAGTATTTGAATTTTGCCGCATCTTTTTGTAAATTATAATTTGGTAAACGAAATTGTTAGGGTATCGCACTTATCAATACTTTAACATCGAACCAATATTGAAGTTCAACCTAAACCACAAGCTCTATGATACTAAACTCCAAATTCACTAATGATTTTCTTGAGGTGGTGATCACATCTTCAACTGTGATAGAACCTGAAGAAAAGGCCTTACTACATGTTCACTGGACTGCGCTACAGAAATGTGTGATTGCTTCAGTCAGTTTTGAGGTTGAAAATACTCCTGTAAAAATACTAAGCAGCGATGAGTTGCTTGAACAGCTTCCCTTAACTTTGGCTGCCAACGATTCTTTTGAGTGGGAGTTTCCAATTCAATCCACAAAAGATCTTGAAGGTTTTGGTATTATACATAGTAAAACCCTACTAAAATTTGAAGACGGCGAATCCAAAGATCTAAAAACTGATACATGGCAGTCAGTTTTTAATAATGAATTAGCCGCTAGGGATGGTTTATCTTATGAACTTAGGAAAAGACTTATCGACGTGGTTAACTACCGGCCAAGAAATGGACATATATTTCTTGCCAATTACGAGCTTTTTTTCAATGATTTCCTAAACATTAAAATTCCTGAATCTATTGCAAGATTCCTCTCTGAAGAGTTTGACTTACCCAGTGAGGGTTTGCCGGTAGATGATGAAATCCGTTATGAAGTAATTAACGGCAACTACACATTTTATGGTATTGAAGAATTGGAAATGCTGGCTGAAGAAGATTGCGCTGAAAGCGATAGCAGGTTTGATGCAGATGGAGCTCGGGAAGTAAAAATGGCGGAGGTGTAATATGGCAATTTGGACAGCAGATTTCGCAGTTGCAACAGAGATTACCGTAGATGTAATCAATCTGGTGCTTGATCGTTACTTAAGAGCTTTACAGGCTCAGCTACAATACACTGCCAGATTAGGCAGAATTGGATCATTTTCGGCTGAATTAACCGATTTAAGCATTCTCGCTGTTGAAGATACCGCTCCCCTTGGAGGAGTGGAAACAGATTTAGAAGCTAAGGCCAATTTTAAATTACGCCTTTTTGGGATCAACCTGGTAAATACAAATATGCTTTTTACCATCAATAATCTGGAAATTGATCTCACAAAAACTCAAGGTGGATCGCCAAAAGGATTAGTCATTAAAAATTCACCCAACTTTTCTCTAAACATGCGCTTCCCGAACGCGCGTTTTATTCTGGGTTGGCTTTTGAACAGGATTGTAGCCCCTTTGGTAACTTTTGGAGTTTGGATGGCCATGCGGATAATACGTAAAGTTGAAATCCCCATATGGCAACTTGTCGATGCATTTAATATTTTGGGAATTTCCTATGCCTCAAATTCTCCGTTGGTAACAGCTCAAAAAACAGTTTTGCCAAAGTCCTTACTTATTGCATCCGATTTTAACCTTACCACAACACCAACTGGAAGGAGAAATGATCTAAAACACTTTCTTCCTGCACGAACCAATTTAGGCGCTGTTGTTCACGAAAATTTGTTAACTGCGGCAGTTGAAATTGCATTTTTAAAAGGATGGGTGCCTTCAGCCTTTAGGGTGGGTAAATGGAAAATTTATATCAACTCAATAGCTGTGGCTTTTGAGCAGGATACTATTGTTGCCTCTGGCAGCCTAAAAGCGAAACGTGGAAAATGTTGGTGTAAAGTAAAAGTGCGCATTAAATTTAGAGCTGCGGTAAAACCAAGAGTGGTTGATGCAAATACTCCCAATCCAAAAATTGAATTTGATTATGATGCAAATATCAATGCGCATATTTCCACTTCAGGCATGTTGGTTGTGCTGGGAGTGATCATGTTTGCACCCGTATTTCTTGCATTAACATTAAGTATGTCATTTCTAATAAATATATTGTTGAATCAATTTTTGCCTTTTTCTACCTCCTGGAGCCAGAGTGGATTGAATTTGCAAATTCAGGCAAACTCAGTTCATTTCTCCGGATTCGTTCCATTTACGATGAACTTTCCCTTACAATTGAGTGGTTCTGGAGATTATGGTCTGAGTAAATTTACACAGTTTAATCTTCCTGGAGGAGGTCCGCAAATGAAGGTAGGTTTTACGAATGAAAGCCTATCCATTCAACAGGATGAATTAAGGGTAGCTATTGAATTGAAATGATGTGTACTTATGTGAAATAACTGAGCTCAGTATTTTTTTGCGAAATTGTATTGGCAAATCGCAAATCAACTATTAAAGCTGTCATTTATAATGGAAAGTTGCCTGCCTGTCCACTCAATGTCAATTAGATAGGCATATCTATGGGGATGCCATGGTTTGTGTCCTCACGAACCATATTTTTTTCGGTCAGTGGGGACACTGACCGAGGCGATTGATCCTTGGAAATTTCTTGACTTATTGACTAAAGCAGGGAAGATCGGGAAAAAGCAATTGAATGCTCGTCTGGGCTTTCAAAAACATCAATCCATACCCGGCTCCGTTCTTAGCATCTTTACCTGCCGGACAACTTCACGGACAACCTTTTCTTCAATTCCGTGGACCCATGTGCCATGATGTCCATACACCCACATAGAGGTTTTTCCTTCATACCCACCCTCATTCAAAATTCGCTCTGATGGAATATAAGCCATTACGTCATTGGCATAGCCCATGAGCATCAGGTCATTCCCCAGGATTTCTCGCAACTTGAAGGCATAATCAACCACAACCTCTCCTCCTAAAGCAACTAATGTTTGATCCCCCAATTGCCAGCTTTGCACCGGGTAATAAGGATAATCATTTGGTAATTTCGAGCCGGAGGCCACTTTATCTTTAGTATTTTTTGCCCATCTCTTCTGCCAGTCAGCTCCATTTTCTATTGCATCATTCAGCTCTTCTATGTCAGGTGGAGGAGCCAAATCCAACGTTATTTCGGTATATAAGGTTTTAATATTTGCCTTTAATTCTTTTCCCGGTTCCTTCATTACTCTTTCCACTGCAATAGCAAGCTCTTTTCCATATTGTTCCGCTCTGGAAATGCCCCCTCTTGGCAATGCATTCTGGTCAGCTCCGAAACCAGCAAAAAACATAGCAGTAAGCCCGGGATACGCTTTTTCGAGTTCAATCTGTGCAAAACCAGGATAATCTCCCGACCAACTATTTATATTCAATGTGGTGGCATGACAGGAATATCCAAAAACGACAGCAATTGGTTTACTTTGCGGATCACTAACCGTAATAACCGGAACAGCATAATCGGATGGCCCATTCAAATCTGGTTTATAAAGCGTTTCATCATCCCATTTGTTCTCCCGCCTGTTTACAGCAAATCGAGCGATACCCACATCCGTTGATAAGCGAGCCGGGGCGAGGCTATTGATCGCCCTGCCGGCAACGGTCACAAGCTGCTCTTCAATAAACTTTCGGTTAGCCATTACCTGTTTTTCCTGATGTGCATCAAAAGGAGGATATATTCCAAACAGATTTGTATTTACCACCGGACCACTATGGGTATGCGAACTGCTCAATATAATGTTCTTCCGCTCCAAATCATACTCCCGTTCAAGGCGCTTACAAATGGATAATGACAACGCTCTTTCAAAGCCTATTAAGTCTGTAGTAATCAACAAAACCCTGTTCCCCTGCATATCTTCCAGAGCTAGTGCTTTCGCCCACAGATCATGAAGTATTCCTTCTGCAGGCTTGTCGCGAGAAGCAAATCCAGCCATCCACATGTATTCCCGGGGGGTAATAACAGCCCTTGCAACGCCTGCTTTCCACAAATGATCTGCCGTAGCTGGCGCTGCTGCTTCCTGTGCCAGCAAAGGCCTACCCAGGAAAACGCAGCTCAGCAAAAGGCCTAAAAATATAAATTTTAATCTAAAAGATTGACAATAATTCATAGGTCGATGGAAGATATCCCCTAAAGCAATTTTTTTCTGTTTTTATATACTTTTTGCATCGCATCAATGATATCATCCATATCTTTCCGCTCGCCCAGCAACATGTTCTGAAACAACCAGACAGCTTCCCGTGTCAACTGATCATTATCTGGCAGATTTCTTAACTCTTCCCGGTAAGTGTTCAGTCGTTGTGCTGAAAACAGTCTTTTATACCCTTTAGAATTCAACGCCTCTTCCATCAGGCCATCATGATATTGAGGGCCGTACCCTCCTGAGCATGGAATACCTTCGGCAGATAATGCCTTAAGAAATTTTTTTCTGGGAAGATCATCAAAATGCTCTTTTTTATAGCGGAACGGGTATAGGTGATAAGCAGACCGTGTGGCTCCATCAGCCAGTTTATATGGAATGATCCCCGGGATATCCGTTAATTTTGAGTTCAGGTACAAGGCATTTTCCAGCCGTTTGTCTGCGTCTTGCTCAATTCGTTTCATCTGCGACATGAGAATAACAGCCTGCATTTCCATCATTCTTTTGTTACCGCCCCGGTACGGGTAACCGCTATATTCACTTTTACTGTTGCCATAAGCTCTCCCGCAATTATGATACGAATGGCAGAGGTCCATAATTTTATCATCATTTCCGACAACCGCGCCTCCTTCCCCGGATGGAAGGTTTTTGGAATTCTGAAAGCTAAAACAACCCAAATCACCCAGTGTGCCACATTTTTTACCTTCATACTCAGCCAGCCATGCTTGGCAGGCATCTTCAATTACCACAAGATCATGACTTTTTGCTATGGCATTGATGCGGTTCATATCAGCAGGCAGACCAAGAATATGGACAGGCAATATGGCCTTAGTCCTTTCCGTTATTTTTTCTTCAATTTTATGTGGATTAATGGTAAAGGTTTCCTGATCTGTGTCCGCAAATACCGGCAGGGCTTTTTGATTGAATACCACATTATAGGTGGCAATAAAGGTATATGGGGAAACAATGACCTCATCACCGGCGTCAACATCCATCACATGCAAAGCGGTTTCCAGAGCCGTAGTGCCACTTGCTGTGGCAAGAGCGCGTTTGGCGCCTATTAACTCAGCATATTGTTTTTCAAACTCCGCAACTTTTGTTCCCCATCCCCGGTACCATTTCCCACTCCGGAGGACGGATAACATCGGTTCTTCAGCATCAGGATCCCAAACCGGCCATCCCATCCAGTCCGCAGCTCTTACAGGGCTTCCACCCAACAAGGCAAGTTTGCCTGAAGCATTATTTACTTTACCCAGCAAAGGCGCTCCGCTTGCCACCATAACACCAATAGCTCCAGCAGAGGTAGTTGTAATAAACTTTCGTCTTGATACATTGTTCTTTTCCATTGTATTGAAGTATTTTTTTTTACACCATTTACCTTGTTCAATACAATTTAGTCTTACTTCTGTTAAATCGGAATTCTTTTAGATAAGAATTATATAAAAGCCACACAATAAAAGCTATCATGTCTGGAAATCTATTCCTGTAGTCCATCAAAACAAAAATCAAGAATAGAATCTGGTCAATACTATTTTTTATTCAATGGATATGCTCAATTAACCACTAAGTGTGCAGCCTCTTTTGCAATTCCAATCTCTACATTACTACCAGAATTGAAATGTAAAAAATCTGATTCTATGCCGTCACTAAAAATGATCCCGTTTTGAGGCATTTTCGAAGCTATTTTTAGCCGATTATCCCTTGTGATAATTCCATAACCTATACCAATTTGAGATACATTGCTTAAAAACGGTTCTCTGACAACGAAAATCAGTTTTTCATCATCCCAATTATGTTTTGTTCTAATAATTTTTTTTGATTGATGTGAATATTTATAGATATTATGAGCCATATTAAATATTGAGCTCAGCCACCCGGTCGATCCGGCTCCTGTCGAAATTATAATTCCACTCGAGGATTGATTCTCTACCCGCCCATCAAATGCTATGGAATACCTTGAGGAAACATGAGTAGATGCCCCGATGTAAAAATCATTAAAAGCAAGTAATTTTTGACCATCATTGAGCTTTGCTTCGGCCATGGTAATCCGTTTGATTTGATGCGTATTCGTCAATAATTTTTCCAAAGCACCAGCAAGAGTCCCGGGATTAAAAGGGAGTAAAATACCATCATATTGTTCTGCATCAGGATTTACCGCAACGATTGGTAATTCGTCAACGTATTTTGCTGTATTGGCAACCAGGCCATCCTGACCAATTACAACAATTAAATCAGATGCGGTGAAAATGTATGTTGGAAGAAAGGAACGCTCTATCACTTTAAATTTAAGCATTCTTGAAATAACATCCTGAACCGACTTTAAAGAAGCGTGAAAAATCTGATGTTCTGACTCATATTGAATAAAGTCACCACCTGATCTTTCGATGTAAAACTTAGCCTGAGCTTTGGAATTGAATCGTTCAATTAATTGCTCAAGCCTTGTTTTATCTCTAATTATGATTGCTTTATCAAATTGCATATCAATTATTTTTTATTATTTATGATAGAATCCAGCAGTTCTGGGGAGATATTTATATTGCCAATTTTTTCTGCATTTTCGGCCAATTCCCTGAATGCTATGGCTATATTGTCTTTCGCCGAAATCCCTTTTGAATTGATCGCCATAAGTGTTTTCCAATCAAGAGATTGATATGGCTTTAAGGAAGCGCTTAGTGTATACTCTTTTGCATCTGCCTCTTTCTTTTCATTCCTGACTTTTATATCAATCAACTGTTGCTTTTGTTCTTCGAGTGAAATACTGGATTTCATTTTCATTTCTTTTAGCTGTTGCTCATTATCTTGCTTCACCACATCTGTTTCCATCTGTTGCTCAGCAATTTGCTTTTGCTTTTCTTCAATAGCTATTTCCGTATTCAGTTCACTTTCCTTAATCATACGCTCCTGCTCGACAGCAAAGTTCCTTCTTTCATAAATTGCCTGATCAGCCTCTTTTTGTAAGGATTCACGCGTTTGTGCTTCAAGTGCACGCGCCATTTCAGGATTTGGTGTTACGCCAAGTACATTCACACTCATGATTTCTAAGCCGAGCATTTTTACGGTTTTTGACTTTTGAACACTCTGGAAAATATGCTCTTCAATTTGTTGGAGTTGACGCGTTGATTCCTTTAATGAAAGTTTCTGTATGATCGCTGAACTAGCAGTTTGAGCCTCGTTGATTATTCTCTGCTTGATTTTCTCGTTATCATCCTTAAGGAATCTTCCTTTAGCATTCACTGTAAAGTCCAGGCTTTCCGCCATTTGTTTGTGATCGTTCACTTTATATGTGATCTGACCTTGTACTGAAACTTCCTGGTAATCTTTTGTTGATTCCTTGAATACAAACTGAAAATCATTGCTCTCCATTGGAATAGAAACAATTGATGAGCTTGGTGCGAAGTAAAAAAAAGCAAGTCCTCTTCCTTCTTTTTTTATACTTCCATTTTTGTAAAGAATCACATGATTCATTGAGTCAAATTTGATGTAGTTGAATCCAAACATGATAATAATTATTTAAGTGAAAAAGTTATTTGTGTAATATATACGCAAATATAAATAGAAAGGATTCAATCTTGCAAGACTTTTTGCGTATTTATTACGCAAATATGTTTATATTTGTGAATATCAATCAAATAACGTTTATCT
>JAUUZS010000276.1 GCA_030589835.1 Cyclobacteriaceae bacterium | reverse complement strand
CACAAGGAGCAATGCATACAGTGTCAAACTATTTGGCGGGTACAGAAATACGAATGGGCTATTTAACTTGTATTACGATTACAATAAGCTTCGACCGGGGGTAACCAATAATGCTTCCACAGCCTTGATAAATGAGAACTCCAGAAAAAATGAGGCCTGGTATCAGGACCTCGACAATCATGTGTTGGCATCAAAAAATCAATTATTCTTTGATAAGCTGAAGCTGGATGTTGATTTAAGTTATCAATTCAATAAGCGGAACTTATTTGGGAATCCTGAAGCATCTGTTTTTAAATTGGTTGATATGAGCCTGAATAATTTTATCTGGCAGTTGAAAGGACAATACGATTTTTCGAGTAAAAAAAACCTGATTATTGTATCGCAGGGACTAATTCAAAGCAGTGCCAACGGTACTGCCCCTGTTTATGTTTTGCCCGATTATTCACTTTCTAGCAACTCCGTGGCCGGACTATGGCAATGTGAAATTGGTGAAAACATATTTTATCAAATAGGCTTGCGCTACGATTATAAAGAGATACATGCTCCGGAACAATATAAATCCGGCGTCTCAACAGATGTCCTTGAAGCGTTTAATGCATCATATGGTAACGTGAGTTTTTCGAGCGGTTTCACATTGAAATTGCTGGAGCACACCCTTTTGCGGGGAAACATTGCTTCGGCATACCGCACGCCATCCATTGCCGAATTGCTGCAGGACGGGATTCATGGAAACCGCTACGAGATGGGCAACCGTAATTTTACTCCACAGCGCAATATTGAAGGTGACATCGGAATTCACTATCATTCCGATAAGCTGGCTGTTGATTTTTCAACGTTCTATAACCGGATTTTCGATTATATCTTTCTCGCCCCCACAAATGATACCACGGATATAGGGATGGATATTTATCGCTACAGCCAAAATAACGCCAGCCTATATGGCATAGAGTTTTTCTCAGAATATAGTCTTTTTAGCTGGCTAAATGTTAATGTGGCCTATGCCCATATTTATGCCCGGCAAGACAATGGTGCCTATCTGCCCTTTATTCCGCAAGATAAAATCAATATTAACCTTCAGGCGTCTAAAACCGGCAACGACATTATCCGCAAAACGCAGGTCGGCATTAATCCAGCTATCGCATTCGATCAGAATAGGCCTCACGAATTTGAAACCCGAACAGCACATTATTTCCTGCTTAACGCTTTTATCAAAACCAAACTACAGCTAAGTGAACAAGAAATTGAATTTGGATTATTTGCTAATAATATTCTAAATACTAATTATTATGACCATCTGTCCACGTTAAAAGATATGGGATATTACAATATGGGAAGAAACATAAGTTTGAAACTAAAAATACCTATAAAGCTAAATTGAAGTATAAATTATGCATTGCTCATGAGATTAACCGTATTGACAGAAAATTTGGCCGGAGGCAGATTGCTTGCCGAGCATGGCTTGTCGTACCTGATTGAGCACGATGGCAAAACCGTTCTCTTTGACACAGGTCATAGCAATGTTTTTTTGAAAAACGCAGATCGGATGGGAATCAATATTCATGACAATATAGATGCTATTGTCTTAAGTCATGGACATTGGGATCATGGCGATGGTTTGCGTTTTCTTGAAAACAGTACTTTAATAACGCATCCATTGGCATTTATAAAACGCTTTAGAAAAAGAGATAATACCAATATCGGGTTGGCATTAAGCAAGAGTGAACTGGAACAAAAATTTGAGCTTATAACTTCAGAAAAACCTTACTCTGTGAGTTCTGAATTAATTTTTCTTGGGGAAGTGCCTCGAAATAATAATTTTGAATCACAGACCACAACTTTTGTCGATGAAACCGGAAATGATGATTTTATTCCTGACGACTCCGGCATCGTTGTTAAGCTTAAGAATGAGCTGCTTGTTATTTCAGGTTGCGCACATTCTGGTATTTGTAATATTATTGAGCATGCCATACAAATTACCGGCATAAAAAAGGTTAAGGCGGTGGCCGGAGGGTTTCACCTGAAACACAATAATGTTCAAACTCAAAAAACCATCGAATATTTAAAACAGCACAACGTAGAACAGGTTTATCCTTCGCACTGCACCGAATTGCCAGCGTTGTCAGCTTTCTATGCCGAATTTAAAATTCAACAATTAAAAACCGGTATAAGCCTTAATTTTTAAAATCATGAGTGAGTATGATATAAAAACTCCCAGAAGAGAATTTCTTGCCAAAACACTAAGACACAAAGTATTGAATATTAAAACTTTATTTCTTGGAGGCTCTTCGGCCCTGCCTACCCTGCTTCGCCTACAGGCTGGTGGACCAATGTCAATTAGTTGAGGCAATCTCAATATTAAACGTCATTGCGAACGCAGTGAAGCAATCTCATAATAGAGAGATCACTTCGTCGTGCCTCCTCATGATGACGTTCATTTTCCCTAACTAATTGAGATTGGGCTGGCGGACAAGCAGGTTTGTATGAAAATATACTTTAAAGACTGAATCCATGGATAAAAAATATAAATGTAAAAACTGCAATTGGGAAGGGTCATCTGATGAATTGGAACATGACCGTGTGGATACATGCATTGGGGATGATACCATAGAAATGTGTCCGAAATGTGGAAGTTATGAAATTGTAATGGTGAAAGAAGAATAACTATTGATTTACAATTTTACCGATCCAACATTTTTAGGTATATGGGATTAACGTAGAAGAAGTTTGAATATTAATTATCAAAAGTAGAAAAAAGCCTTTCCAAATCTGGCGGGCAAAGAAGACTCAAAGAGTATATATTTCAAAACTCTCGTTTATAAAAACCTATTACACATATTATTTTATTCGAAACTTCAGTTATATTGTTGGATTATATTAAATAGAGTCTGTCCATAAACTCAAGTGTCTGAGCTAGAAAGTTCGAGTTCAAGGCTTGTAAAATCCGAAAAATGTGAGTTTACGTTTGTAAATGATCATTTTGAGGATGAACATAACGCAGAAATCGGACTTTATAGACAGACACTAAATAGTCATGCACATTAGAAGTTAAGCTTTTATGAGTAAAACAGTTACCGGGAACACGAATAAAAAAGAATCCAAAAGCCATCTCAAGTATGTAATCAAAGAGATTCTGCTGCCGAGAAAATGGTTGCTGCTCCTTGGATTGGCGCTGATCATCATCAATAGATTATCGGGATTGGTATTGCCGGGATCGAGTAAATATCTTATCGATGAAGTTATTGCCAACGACAATTACGAATTGTTTAAATTGTTGCTCATCGTTGTCGCCGCTGCAGTCACCCTTCAGGCTATAACCAATTTTTTCCTGACCAGATTATTGAGTGTCGAAGCGCAACACCTGATTTCTTTACTCCGGGCAAAAATTCAAAAACAAATCATTCGGCTTCCCATTAATTTCTTCGACAACAACAAATCCGGTGCATTGGTTTCGAGAATCATGACCGACGTAGAAGGTGTCAGAAACCTGGTAGGCACAGGTTTGGTGCAACTTTTTGGAGGTGTATTGACTTCTATTGTTGCCTTTGTGTTGTTAATCCGAATCAGCCCTACCATGACGCTTTATATCATGCTGCCTTATTGGTTTTTGGACTGATTTCCTTAAAAGCATTTGCTTACATCCGCCCGATATTCCGTAATCGCTCTGTGATCAATGCAGAAGTATCCGGCAGATTGACCGAATCCTTAAATGGCGTACGCGTAATCAAAGGATTTAACGCAGAAGCTCAGGAAATCAATACCTTTGAGCTGGGCGTAGAACGGCTTTTTAATAATGTAAAAAAATCTTTGACCTCCACGAGTCTTGTTACCAGTGCAGCAACCCTGCTTTTAGGATTGGCAACTGTTGGCATAATGGGAGTCGGAGGCAATATGATCATGAAAGATCAATTGAGTATAGGTGATTTCTTTGCATTTATTCTGTACCTGGGCTTTTTGATTGCCCCAATTGTGCAAATGTCAAATATCGGAAGTCAAATTACCGAGGCGCTTGCAGGGCTGGACAGGATGCAGGAAATCCTGAATCTGGAACGTGAAGACGAAGACCCTGAGCGCACCGAAATCATCAGGGAAATGCATGGGGATATTGAATTTAAAGAGGTGTCTTTCTCCTATGAAAAAGGTGCTGAAGTGCTACATGACATTAATTTTAAGTCCGCATCAGGTTCGGTGACCGCTTTGGTTGGCAGCTCAGGTTCCGGCAAAACAACCATTGCAGGGCTTGTCGCATCTTTTCTGAATCCGAACCAGGGCACCATAAGCTTAGATGGTCATGACCTCAGCAAAATAGCCTTGCCAAATTATCGGTCTTTTCTGGGCGTTGTGCTGCAGGATGATTTCCTCTTCGAAGGAAGTATCCGTGAAAACATACTCTTCCCAAGACCAAATGCCACTGAAAATGAACTCACCGATGCTGCAAAGTCTGCTCATGTGCTGGAATTTACGGAGCGATTTGATGATGGACTTGACACCCTGATCGGGGAGCGGGGAGTGAAATTATCCGGTGGGCAACGACAACGCATCGCCATAGCGCGTGCTATTCTGGCAAACCCAAAAATTCTGATATTGGATGAAGCAACTTCAAACCTCGATACGGAAAGCGAAACCTATATCCAGGAGAGTTTGGCAAAACTCATGCACGGTCGCACCACGTTTGTGATCGCCCACAGGCTGAGCACGATCAGAAAAGCAGATCAAATATTAGTGATAGAAAAAGGCAATATCGTTGAGCGCGGCAATCATGAAGAGCTCCTTAAAAAGGAAGGAAGATATTTTGATCTGTATAATTTCCAGGCGAGGATTTAATTCAATATAAAAGTGCCAAATTTGGATTCGATCTTTTTTATCAGCTTCAAAAATTCCATCGATAAATTGTTTTTTTTCTGCTGCAAATTTTTGTGGTTGAGGTAATGCGAGTGACTACTATTTATGGGGTAATCATCGGAAAAACAAGCGATCTCTTCTTCCTGGATTTTAATCTCATTTAGCATAGACTCCACTTCTTTTGTCAGTTCCTGCAACAGCACAAGTTCTTCTTCCACGTCCTGACCATGTTCATGTTTTAAAGAAGAAAGTCTGATTGTATAAAGTTTTATTTCATGAGAATAGCAAGAAATTCGATTTTTCCAAAGTTTATATTCAAAATCGAGATCGGGGAGAGAAATCTTATCCTTTTTCATGTGGTTGAAATTTGTAGAAACCTTGCCATGTGGTCGATTAGTATCATGCCCTCGTATCTTAAAACTATAATCTCTGGCATGGCATGTTTCATGATGCTAAAATTTACATTTAACTTACTAAAAATCATTGGCTTATCAAACTCATAATGCGGATAAACTTCTGTAGTAATTTATAATTATCAATTTCATATCGTATTTAGCGTACTACTACTGTTTTTTTTGAAAATTCCGCAACTATATAAGTACTGATTTCTGTAGGGTCTTCCTTATGGAATTTATCGTTGCCAAAAAATCTGTTCAATATAATTTGCAGGATTCACCTGTTATTTTAATGGATTTGACCCAAGAGTCATCAACCTTCGCTGGAAGTTGGATTTTTCCGTATGCACATATTAAAATATTCAAGATTGGGGCTGCTTTTGATGAATTGTGTTAAGAAAATGATGGGATTTATATACGTTAATTCAATAATTATTCGATCTTTAGAAAAGATTTTATTTCACCCAAAATACTTATGAAAATGATCCGACATTATTTTGTGCTTTTCTTCCTTTTCATTTCTTCCATTGCAATTGCTCAGCACGGAAAGGTATATGACAATTTATCTTTACAAAGTAAAATATTAAAAGGCGAACGAAAATATGCCATTTATTTGCCTCCTGATTATTCAACATCTGAGCGAAGTTACCCGGTGCTATACCTCCTTCATGGTGCAGGAGACGACCAAACAGGTTGGGTGCAATTTGGTGAAGTACTGAGGATTGCTGATAACACCGCTCGCAAGGGAATATCTACCCCAATGATCATCGTAATGCCAGATGCCAATACGGGTCGAAGAGGGTATTTTAATAGCCCCAAAGGCGATTGGAATTACGAAGATTTTTTCTTTCAGGAATTAATGCCTCACGTAGAAAAAAAATATAGGATAAAAAGTGAAAAGCGCT
>JAUUZS010000495.1 GCA_030589835.1 Cyclobacteriaceae bacterium | reverse complement strand
TTCGGAATGGAGCAACTTCCCGATAGTGGTGAATGGAGATTATTGGTTGATGTTCAGGATTGTAATTTTGATGAGCCACCGGTATTTAAGATCACCATCAACGGCAAATCGTGGAAATATGAGCTTTCCAAAGGTTCTGGAAACAATACCCTGGAAGGTGAATCACCAGCAGGCTTGGAGTATGTAATAGAAATTCCGATCCCTGTAGGATTAATACAGGAAGGGGGAAATGAAATTCGGATGACCACCATTCAGGGATCGTGGTTGCTGTTTGATCAGATCAGGCTGGAAGGGCCGGGAGATGCAGAACTTAAGGAAAATGGAAATGTTTTTTTTCGAAATGTAAAAGTGGCCAACTATGAAATCGAACATGAAAGCGGCAAAGTTCAACCCTTGCTGATAGATGTAGAACATCTTTTGGGAATACCGGAATTAAGGCTTGTTTTAGATGGGGAAGAGATTTTTACAGAGATCCTCGAAACCGGAAGGTATGTATTTGAGGCTCCCATGCCGGCTGTTACTTCAACAAAAATGAGTACCTACAGCATCTTTATTGATGGGAAAGAGATCCAATCGGGCGACATTGAACGCTCACCTCAAAAGCCCATTACGTCGGCTGATTATGCCGATACCAAGATGGGGACTGCACATTCGCGATGGATGATTGCCCCCGGTCCGTGGATGCCATTTAGTATGGTGAAGTTAAGCCCAGACAATCAAAACGGAGGCTGGCAAGCTGGTTACGATCCGATTTTTGAAAGCATTGGAGGTTTTAGCCATATTCACGAATGGACGATGGGTGGGCTATCGTTGATGCCGACCAATGGCAAATTGATTACAGAAGTGGGTGACCAGAAAAAACCTGATGAAGGGTATCGCTCAAGATTGAATAAAGAAACCGAAGAAGCGCCAATTGGATATTACAAAGCTGAGCTGACAGATTATGATATCACCGCCGAGTTGACTGCAACCACCCGCTGTGGCTTTCAACGCTATACTTTTCCGAAGGATAAAGAAGGCTCGCGAATTTTAATCGACCTGCACAATCCTGCCGAATACGCATATATGCTGGAGGAAGTTTATCTTGAAAAAGTAAGTGATACACGTATAGAAGGGTTTAGCAAGCAACTTTCACCTAACACCTGGTCGGGAGGGATATCTCAGGAATACATCGTACACTTTGTGGCCGAATTTGATCAACCTATAATAAATTATGGTGTATGGACGGAAGACGGTATTCAGAATAATATAATTTTGCTTAAAACCGGTAAATGCGATGATGCCGGGGCGTATATTGAATTCGACACCAAAAGCAATCAACAGGTGCAGGTACGCACGGCAATTTCGTATGTGAGCATAGCAAATGCATCAGAAAATCTGGAAACAGAAATCAGCAAGCCCTTTGGTTGGGATTTTGAGGCTGTCCGACAAAACAACCTGGATACCTGGAATGAGCTGTTCAGCAGGCTAACAATCTCTTCCAATGATCGACGAGAGAAAAAGCGTTTTTATTCAAATATGTACCGTGCACTGTGCAGCCGAAATATTTTTAGTGACGTCAATGGTCAGTGGGTTGATGCCGATGAACAAATCAGGCAGTTGGATGATCCATCCTCTCCAGCATTGGGGTGCGATGCATTTTGGAACACCTTCTGGAACCTGAACCAGTTTTGGAACCTCGTCACACCGGAGTGGAGCAATCGATGGGTAAATTCTCAATTGGCCATGTACGATGCCGGAGGTTGGTTGGCCAAAGGCCCGGCGGGCATGGAGTACATTCCTGTAATGGTGGCCGAGCATGAAATCCCATTGATAGTTGGAGCCTATCAGATGGGCATTCGGGAATATGATGTAGAAAAAGCTTTTGAAGCAGTAAAGAAAATGCAAACTACACCTGCACGAAAAGTAGGAGGGGGCTTTGCAGGCAACCGCGATCTGGAAGCTTACCTGAAATACCATTACGTACCTTACAACAAAGGTCGTTTTTCAAATACCCTGGAATATGCCTTTGATGACTGGACTGTAGCTCAATTTGCAAAATCATTGGGTAAGGAATCTGATTATAATACATTTATAAAACGTGCGTACTATTGGGAAAACGTGATCGATAAAGAAAGTGGATACGCCAGAATGAAACATTCAGATGGCAGTTGGCTGCCAGATTTTGATCCATACAAATCGGGAGCTAATCGTCATTATGTTGAGGGGAATGCCTGGCAATTAACTTTTTTTGTGCCGCAGGACATCCCTGCTTTGGCAGACGCCATCGGAAAGGATCGGTTTATTGAGCGCCTGGATTGGGGATTTACAGAAAGCGATAAGTGGCGTTTCAACGGACCAAACGATCAATACTGGGATTATCCCGTGATGCAGGGAAACCAGCAGTCCATGCATTTCGCTTTTCTGTTTAACTGGGTTGACCACCCATGGCTCACTCAAAAGTGGAGCAGGGCAATAGTAGATCGCTATTACGGATATGGTCTGGCCAATGCCTATTTGGGGGATGAAGATCAGGGGCAAATGAGTGCCTGGTTTATCATGGCTTCATTGGGTTTATTTCAGACTGACGGTGGCTGCCGCGTTGATCCGGTGTATGAAGTAGGGAGTCCGCTATATGAAAAGGTTGAAATAAATTTGGGCGAGCAGTTTGGTCGCGGTTCCACTTTTACGATAGAAGCCAAAAATGCCTCGCGTCTGAATAAATATGTACAATCTGCAAAATTGAATGGCGTGTCCCTTTATGATTTTAAATTTCCGGTCAGCGAATTACTAAAAGGTGGTAAGCTTGAGCTGCAGATGGGTGCTGAACCGAACCAGCAATGGGGCGTAAAGCAATAAGAAATGCTGTCATCAAATTAAATATAAAACCTTTATTCAATGTCAATATTACTTCCCAAACTTGTGCGCCATTAATTTTTCGTATTCCAATTTCTTTTACCCTGCTTTCGCATAAAAAAATAGAAAGGCTTAAAATTCCAAGAATCGCAATGGTAATGGCAATAAGAGAAAAATATAACACTGCTTTACTTAATTGTTCATCACTTTTATATAATTGTTCAAAGCTTGAATCTAAAAAATGATAACTAAAAGGATGTCCCGGAGCAAATTTGTCCCATTCCTTTCCTATCTGATCTAAGGTTTGCGGAATATTGCTGCCAGATAATTTTATGTTTATATAGGCACCCTGACTAGGTAAATACACGATTGCCAAAGGTTCAATGCTATGATGTAGGGATTTATAATTAAAATCCTCAACGATGCCAACCACTTTTGCTTTACCGCCAGGCACGCGTATTTCAATTTGAAATGGATCCGCTATCCCAAATGCGCTCACTGCTGCCTCATTTAAGAGCACAGTGGTATTACGGTCACTATTTAAGGCGTTAGAGAAAAACCGGCCTTTAACTAAATGTAAGTCATACACCTCAACAAATTCTGCATCAACCCACAAGGAAGTAAAATTGATGGTCTTGCCGTCTACCTCCTGACTACTTAAATTCTCTATTTTCCCAAATATTGAACTAGAGAATGCGATATGCTGTATATCGAATATATGATGTAATCGCTCTCGAAAAATTTCTCTTCCACCACGTACAATCTGATGCGGCAATTTTGCAAATATTATTTTCTCTTTATTTATACCTAGCTCCTTGTTTTTAACAAAATTTACTTGATCAATAATCAAAATGGTGATTGCAATTAAAGTGATTGAGACAAAAAACTGAAACATAACCAGGAAACTGCGAAGGTTGAGTCCTTTATGATGATAACCAGCATCATTTTTAAAAAT
>JAUUZS010000137.1 GCA_030589835.1 Cyclobacteriaceae bacterium | reverse complement strand
GATGTGTATCGGGTATGCCAGGGCTTTGCGTCGAGCATCAGTTTTTCGGACAATAGTACCTGGAATTGTTTTCCCAGGGCCGATGCCAGGGAGAACGCTGACCCGAGATGGATTCAATGGATTTATGGTCTCGGAGGCAACGGAAATAGAATTTCAAATGTACGTGTAGATGGGATAATCCCAGGTGGATTTCCATACTATGATCCCGACCATGGCACTGATCCGATATATCCGGTAATGAATGTTGATCAGCTTAGCCTTAATGTTCAGGTTCCGGCAAGTACCGCTGCAGATATTGGTAAAGATTTTTATATCACACTTAATAATTGGAATACCTGCAATCAGTATGATGAAAACCTTAGTGATGGCACCCTCAATCCGATTACTCCGGGGGGCGATAATCCTCCTCGCATATCAGAATCCAAAATAGTGATTGTTGATGCCCCTACTCCTGATTTTGTGGCCAAAAAGGAGAATAGCTCCAATCCCATTGCCTGGGATTATTGTATTGGTGATATCATATTTTTTGAAAATGAATCTTCTGGGCCTGAAGGTTCTTCTCTGGCCCATACCTGGGAGTTTTATGATGGACCAAATGTGGCAGATGGATTGCTGGACACCAAAACGGATAATAATGCGACCTTTTCCTACGCCTATGGGGGTCAGAAACTCATAAGATTGACCGTAGGAGATAACAATGCTGTCGGTGGTTGCAATGCTGTTGTTGAAAAAATCGTGCGTATTACTCCTACAACAATCGCCCAAATAAGCGCTTCCAACACCAAATTTTGTAAAACACCCGAATCCGGCGAAACATTTTCGGTAACATTTAATGATGTATCTATCGGGTCAATAGTAAATGCAGAATGGAAATGGGAATTTTATGATGAAAATAATGCAATAATTCGTGAAGAACCCGCTGCAGGCTATTCTACAAACCCACCCGAACCCTATACATTGACCTATAGCAAGGCAGGAGCTTACCGGGTAGCGCTTATTTACCGCGACATTACAACGCATTGTTTTATTCAGGATGAAATTAATATTGTGGTGTACAATAACCCCGAGCCTTCTTTTGTATCAGAAAAAGTCTGCGAGGGCTTTGCCAGTGAATTGATTGAAACTACCACCCTTCAGCCCGTAAAAGACAGCAAGGTGATTCGCTGGGAATGGGATTTTGATTACGACCATGTTACCTTTAATCCTGATTCTGTATTTGATAATACCAGACCCGATACGCTCAGAAAGCAATTTTCCTACGGCATTCATCAGATTGCTTTGCGGGCGACGAATGATCAGAATGGATGTAGCGCTGTTTTTGCGGAAGCTACAGAGGTTTATCAAAACCCAACAGCAGCATTCACTATCGATTCACTGCAGGGATGTAGCCCATTAACCGTCACATTCGAGAATACAAGTGTATCTGGCCAACCCGTTGGTGCTGATGAATATATCTGGAGCATTGATTATGGCAATGGGTATAACGATACGATTTACACCGACCCGAATGCAGCAGGTTTCTCTTCCTTCCTGGCCACTACTTTTGAAAACCCGTCAAACAGTGTAAAAACTTTCGATATCATATTAAAAGCAATTTCAGATAATGGATGTGCATATTCCAGTCCTTCCGATTCGGTAACTGTATTGCCGTCAGTAAAACCGGGCTTTTATTCTGATTTCAATCCTTTTGCAAAAAATTGTACGCCCGTTGAGGTGATTTTCCAGATCGATGAAATGACATCGACCCTTCTTCCGGATAACTACCTCTGGGCCGTTTCAAAAAATGAGGAGATCATTCGCAATGAAACTACCGCCCCTCCGACTTCGCAATTCGTCCATACATTCATGGCCGATGGCCGGGGAATTAATAACTTTTCCATTAATCTAAAACTTGAAGCACAGGATATGTGTATTGAAGATTCTACACTTTTTGTCAACATCAACCCGATCCCGGATTCAGGTTTTATAATCGATACACTCGAATTTGGCTGTGAAGAAATGATCCTTGGACTGGAAGCTAAAGAAAAAGGGCTTTTGGATTACAATTGGACCATTAATAAAGGAGGGATAATATATTCGAGTAATGATCAGGGGGATAATTTTATGTATGAAGTTCCCAGACCAACAACAGGTACTCCTGATTTAGATTTGACCTTTGAGTTGCAAACTGCCAATTATGCGTTTTGTGAAAGTGAAGTGTCTTCTGAGTCGATAAGCATTCCTTCTATCCCACATCTTGAAGCATCCTTTCAGGTCGATCCCGAAACGCAAATGTATCCTAATACGACGGTTTCAATAAACAATACAAGTATTCATAGCAATGCCTCTTATTTATGGGATTTTGGTGATGGAATTACAACGACTGACGAAAATCCATCACCGCATATCTATGAGCAACCCGGTGATTATACCATCACATTAAATCTTGACGAAAGCCACTGCATAAGCACTGATTCTGCAAAAATTAGTATTCTACCCACCGAACCCATAGCCGAATTTACTTATGATCCCGAAGAAGGTTGCGCTCCTTTAACGGTCAATTTCACCAATCTTAGCAAGTATGGTGATCCGGAATCTTACAAATGGCACTTTGGTGAGGGTGAGGGAATATCATATGATGAACACCCGACACATACCTATTATAAGCCTGGAGAGTATAGTGTGATACTGGAAGCTTCTAACACATCTGGAATGGTGAATGCTGCCGTTAAGAAATTAATCATTCAGGTGTATCCGGTTCCTTATGCTGATTTCCAGATCAGGCCCGAAACGGTAAAGCTACCGGAAGACCCGATTTATACTACTAATTTCTCTTCAGGGGCAGAATCCTATTTCTGGGATTTTGGTGATGGGTCAAACTCCTCAGAATATGAACCTGTACATGTTTATTTGGATACAGGTTTTTACGACATCACACTGATTGCCAAAACAGACAAAGGGTGCATCGATACTGTGATTTATGAAAAAGTAGTAGAAGTTATTGATGGAAATGAAATTCGCATTCCGAATGCCTTCACGCCAAGCCTTGATGGACCGACAGGAGGAAGCAGATATAGTAATGGCAGGAATGATGTTTTTTATCCCGTAACTGAAGGGGTGACCGCCTACAAAATGCAGATCTACAATCGTTGGGGGGAGTTGCTCTTTGATACCGAAGATAAAAGTCAGGGTTGGGACGGGTATTATAATGGTAAAGTTTGCGCTCCCGATGTCTATATCTATAAAATTGATTTCAAATATATGGACGGTAGAGAAGTTATGAAATTCGGGGACATTATGCTTATTCGATAATTGGTAAAATGAAATCTATAAAAAAATATATTGCACTTATTTGTTTATTGCTTTCCCTGTTGGGTGCAAGTGCGCAAGATCCTATGTTTTCTCAATACTATGCTTCGCCACTGTATCTCAATCCGGGTTTAGCAGGTTCTGTAAAACAACCGCGTTTAATATTTAACAGCAGAATGCAATGGACCAAACTCCCCAATTCCTTCAATACCTATGCTGCTTCAGCAGATTATTTGGTTGAGGATTGGAGCAGTGCATTTGGTGTGCTCGTCATGACTGATAAAGCCGGTTCAGCCAATTTAAGGAATACTTCGATTGGCGGCACGTATGCTGCCAAGATCAGGATTACGGAGGGGTGGGTATTTTCTCCCGGTGTCACCTTTGCATACGCTTCGAGATCCATAGATTTTGATAAGCTTGTTTTTGGCGATATGATCATACATAATGGTCCTACCACCGATGATGCTCTCGGGCATTTGGGCAATCAATCGTATTTCGATTTTTCATCAGGAGCCGTCCTTTACAACAAAATATTTTGGGTGGGATTTTCAGGCTATCACATCAATCAGCCAAATTATTCGTTGCTGGGTGAGGATGCCAGACTTAACATGAGACTGTCAGTTCATGGAGGCATGCGTATTCCTATCAAGCATGGTATCCGCTCAAGCTCAAAACTTACCAGTATTGCACCCTCTTTTGTATATAAAACCCAGGGGGAATTCAGCCAATTGGATGTTGGAACGTCCATCATTTTTGATCCGGTCATGGTGGGTTTATGGTACCGGGGGATACCCACAAATAAAAATTATGTGGCAAAAGCCAGCCAGGATGCCATAGTATTCAGTCTTGGTTTGAACCTGCAATTTGTAGAAGTTGGCTATAGTTATGATTTTACGATTTCAGAAATCGGGCCACAGTCTGGAGGATCTCATGAGATATCACTGACGCTGCTGTTGCCAGAAATCAATTCGCACAGAGTAAAGCGAAAGGACAAGTTTTTACCTTGCCCCAATTACAATGGATTTCAATGGCGGGATTAAAAAAAATATGCGTCCACTTCGATAAGTAAACATTCCCTAAATCCGCTAAAGTCTTGTCGGTAGGTAAGGCTGTGGATTATTCGGAGTGGACTTCATTATTTCAGAACTCAGTAAATTCAGCATATTGCCAAGAAAAATCGCAGATTTAAATGTTTAAATTTATTAACTGGAATAATGGAATATGGGAATAATGGAACGAAAAAAGCTTTCGCATACTTTTTATCCAATCTTCCATTTTTCCAACTTTCCATTTTAAATGGCAGGATAAATATTTGATTTGCGATTTACTAATACGATTTCCCGAAAAATACTGGGCTCAGTGTTTATTTAGGTATGATATAATGCAGCTCTTCTATTTTGCCTGCTCGCATTACCGTGATTTTCATAGTATCTTTTTCCTTAAGGGATTTAATTATTTCTTTCATATCCAGAATATCACTCTCATTTTCAACTTTTTTTCCCTGAATCGAGAGGATAATATCGCCTCCCACAATAAATTTCTCTCCCTCTAATTCCATATTATAGCTTCCTCCTTGCAATCCCATAATACCTGCAGGAGATAAATCAACCACTTTTTGCACCAATATACCGCCGTTTTGAGGAAGATTTAAGATATTAGCCATACTGCGACCTACCAATACGCCATTAATACCAAACCACATTCCTTTTTCTTCGAGTAATAGTTTTGTGGCCATATTGGAGGTTGCAGCAAATCCAAGCCCCTGAAAGCCTCCGGATTCGCTCAGAATATAGCTTACGATACCCACAACTTCTCCATTCATATTGAACATCGGCCCACCTGAATTTCCGGTATTTATGGAAGCGTCCGTCTGGAAAAACTCCATTAAAGTCATTTGATGCGATACACTCCTTTTGGAATGCCTCCCACTGATATGCCCTACCGAAAGTGACTGGGTCAATCCGTAGGGACTACCGATCACAAATACCTGCTCACCGGTTTTTACCTTATCGGAATCCGCTACTTTTGCGATGTGTATTTTTTTATCGGTCGGTAGCCAGATTAATTTGATCAAAGCAACATCAGCAGTTTGCTCAGTAGCGATAATTTTGGCTGGAATAACTTCATTATTTTTAAAGACCACTTTTACATCTTCAGCAGTCTGAACCACATGAGCAGCCGTAAGTATAAGCCCATCCTGAGAGATTAATACGCCCGAACCAAGCCCTTCTGTAGTAACAGCCTGTTTTCTTGGTCCTTCTCCGACAACATCAATTTCTTTAGTTTGAATTTGTACCACAGACGAACTTACTTTCTCAAATAAAGTGCTTAAGTCTTGCGCTTGAGAAAAACTATAAACAAATAACAAGAGGAATAAAGTGAATTGCTTTTTCATTCTAGTAGCGCGTTTTCTAATTATCATTACAATTTTACTTGTCTTTTCCCTTTATACGGCGTTAAAATTATTAACCGTAGCTATGGCTATGCTTGCAAATTTTTCCTTGTCTAAAGAAAAAATACAAAGTAAAATTAATGCAATACCAATTAAAAAACGCGCTACTTGGTATAATTTGTTGGTGAATATTGTGAATAAAAAAATAAATTAGAATAAAAATCAGCTTATGTTCGATCAATCCATTTGGGGATTTCTCTATAATTGAATGCCTTCATTTTAGCCAGCAATTCAGGGATATTATTCGAAATGATAAGCATATTAATAGTAACTTCCTTGATAAATCCTTCACGGACCAATTTGTTAAAAAAATGCGTGATGTCATCAAAGAAATTATTGACATTGAACAATGCAACAGGCTTTTTAATCAAGGCCAATTGTGACCACGTAAATATTTCGAACAGCTCTTCCATGGTGCCGATACCTCCGGGCATCGCAATAAAACCCTGGGCGAGCTCCGCCATTTTTTGCTTCCGTTCATGCATGCTATCGACAATGATCAATTCCGTTAGGCCGTCATGACCGACCTCCTCTTCATACAAAAACCGAGGGATTATTCCGGTCACTTCGCCTCCATGCTCCATCACAGCATCAGCCAGCACACCCATGAGCCCAACACTTCCCCCTCCATAAACCAAACTCAAATTTTCTTTGGCAATTTGCTTACCAAGATTATAGGCAGATTTTTTGTAAATGGGGTGGACGCCCATACTCGATCCGCAAAATACACAAACACTTTTCATAAATTAGCGCACTATTTTTTTCAATTTAATTGAATTTTAGTTGACACCGAATTAACCATCCTATTCTTTTTGGTATTTTCGCGTTCTCATATTAAGTATAGAATTATAAGCAAATGGATTTTTTAGAAGTTCTCCTAATATTAGGAGTAGGTTTGGCTGCAGGAATCATCAATACGATAGCCGGGGGAGGATCATTATTGAGTTTGCCCATATTGATATTTTTAGGATTGCCCCCTTCAGTAGCCAATGCGACAAACCGGGTAGCAATTTTTTCACAAAATATATTCGCTGTTGCCGGGTTCAAAAGCAAAGGAATTGCCGAATTCAAGTATAGCTTTTTGCTGGGAATCATTGCATTAGTTGGGGCGGTGATCGGAGCAAAATTGGCTGTAGATATAAAAGGTGAATTGTTTAATAAAATACTCGCTGTGATTATGGTTGTCGTGGTTTTACTGACCATAACCGGAAAAGGGAAACCAAAAGGAACACATGTAGAAAACATAGCTAAATCATCAAAAATCATTGGGGGCATCACTTTTTTCTTTGTAGGCATTTACGGTGGATTTATTCAGGCGGGTGTTGGGTTTTTGATTATAGGAGTCTTAACGGCCATTCATGGTTTTAGTCTGGTAAAGACGAACAGCATCAAAGTTTTTGTGGTACTCATCTACACTGCTGCTGCCCTGGCAGTATTCATTTACGAAGGGCAAGTCAATTGGCTTTATGGAATTGTACTGGCGGTAGGCAATTCTACCGGAGCATGGTTTGCCAGCCGCTGGTCGGTGGATAAAGGCGATAAGGTGGTAAAAATTTTCCTGACCATTACAGTTATTGTCTTGGCGATCAAGCTATGGTTGTTTTGAGAAGGCATTAAAGTTTCAAATAATTTGGTGTCCTACATTTATTGAGTAGAAGATAGACCATAATTATTTGGGTCATGTCTATTTGACTTTTTATTGAGGGAACTTCCAAAGTTTAAAAATTTGGATTAACGATCATTAATAGCTTTGCATTTAGATTTTGAGTTAGTGTGTTTAATGGTTACGTTGGCATTCATACGGTACGCTAAAGGGACATGCGAAACAAAGTTGAAGGGATATAGTTTACACTTTTAAGAGGGTACAGAATAAAATATTTGATTCGGATAGCATAATTTATACCTTTGGAAGTAGATGGAAGCAACGAAGAAATATAAAAACCCACCATTGACTGAAGCTGTTTTTGAACTTTTTTTTCAATCCAGCAATTGGACGCCAGCAATTCCTGGTATGTTTTATTCTCGCGTAAATAAAAATTATCCAATCATTTCTCAAACTAGTGGCGGATTCGGAATTTCCCTTGGATCACAAGGAGTTCAAATAGGCTCAGGAAATAATAATTTGACTCAATTTAAAAGCTCAGATAATGCGTCTATAATTCAACTGTCCAATAATTTACTTACTGTAAATAAATTGCCTAAATATGATGGTTGGGATTCTTACAACAAAATGATTAATGATGCTATAAATAACTTATATAAGGTTCTCGAAATATCAACAATAAACAGAATTGGATTAAGAACAATCAATAAAATTGACATTCAAAGTCATAACTATGAGAACTTTAAAAAATATTTTAACGTTTATCCTAGCATGCCTGAAGGATTAGATAACAATTTTAATTCAATCCAACTTAACTACGAGACACCTACAACTAATAATGAGGTATTGGCAATTAATTTGAATACTTTAAGAAAAGAACCAAATTATGAAGCTCCAGTTTTATTTCAATTATATTATACCAAGCTTAACGGTATTGAGAAAAATTCTATAGATGATTGGTTAGTTGAAGCTCATAGTAAGCTTCATAATACCTTTGAAAACATAATATCTTCAGAGTGTAAAACAAATTTTGATAATGACTAACAGTATATATAAAAATCAAGGTCATAATTCCTCTTTATTAGAGGAGTATCCAAATGATATTGAAGAACCTGCATTAACGGACGAAAGGACATTGTCAATTATAGATGCTGGCTTTCTTTTTTCTATCGAACTAAAAAGAGAAAAACTAAGAAATGAGTTAGAGTCATCATTCACCTTTTCGCATTCATACAAAGAATTGGATTTCCTTTCGCACCATGAGGATCTTAACGCGTTATTACCAAGTATAGGAGCATTCTTTGCAAAGGAATTTACAAATAATTCAGCGTTGAATCTTGAATTAATGGAGGAAGAATATGATTGGAAAACATTATTTATTAATATTCCTGTCAATGAAAAATCCGACTGGAATTATATGAATGAAATCATTGACTCTTTTTATGATAACATGTTTGATTTATATCCAGCTGTTATGGAAAAGTTAAACATTGATTTGGTTTCATATGAACTTTGACCCTAAAAAATTCATAGACATCTCCAAAGAACTTCAATCTGGTCAAACGGAAGCACATTACAGATCAATAATTAACCGAGCCTATTATGGGGTTTTTGGACACATACGAAACAATCTAGGAATTACCGTATTTG
>JAUUZS010000545.1 GCA_030589835.1 Cyclobacteriaceae bacterium | reverse complement strand
TCAGGCATAGGAATCTATAGCCTGAGCTCCAATATCATCGATCGCCCCGAACCGAGTGAAGCTTTACTGGCAACAACAGTTGGGTTTGCAGGCTTGAACGATGTGACGCACCTTTTAAGCAATCGCCAGATTTCAACATTTCTTTCCGGAGAGGATGTCAATGAAGAAATGGAAGTGAGGGCAGAGCCCGGGGCATATTTAATTACGAAAAAATTGACTCTCGAAGGCAACGAATCAAAGAAATGGTATTTCGCAGTCGAAACTGCAAAAAGCGCCCCAGATATATCCGATCTTGAAAAATTATTCATAGAAAAAGAAGGCCTCACAGAGCTGATTGAAAAGGATATCGAACAAAGTACCGGGCGATTAAAGCAACTGGTGGCGCAGTCAGATGGCATTCAGCAATCTGAGGATAGCATAGGAAATGCACGACATCTTTCCAATACCATTTTCAACATCATGCGCGGAGGGATTTTTGCGAACGCATACCAGATTGAAAGAGCAGATTTTATTGAATTTGTAAAAAAGAGGAACCGTATTGTTTTTAATCGACATATCGAATACCTGGAGCTTTTGCCTGAAAAATCGCATGTAAATGAGTTGAAAAAAAGCTTGCAGGATCATGGTGATGCCACCTTATTGAGGTATGCCTACGAGTATCTTCCCATTACCTTTAGCCGCAGGCATGGAGACCCAAGCAGACCCTGGAATAAATTTAATATTGACGGCCTGAAAAAGGAGGGCTCCTGGGAAAAGAGCTATGAAGGGAATTGGCGTGATATATTTCAGAATTGGGAGGCCTTAGGATATTCGTATCCTGAATTTGCAGAAAACATGATTGCCTTGTTCCTCAATGCATCAACAGTAGATGGATACAACCCATACCGAATTACCAATAATGGAATTGAATGGGAAATCACCAATCCGGATGATCCCTGGTCTTTTATTGGCTATTGGGGGGATCATCAAATTATTTATTTATTAAAATTGCTGGAGCTGTCCAGTGCATTTCATCCCGGACTACTTCAGGAATTTGTCAATAAACCATTTTTCACATTCGCTAATATTCCATACCGGATCAAAGAATATGCAGAAATTGCTCACAATCCTCACGATACTATACGCTACGATAAGGAGGCAGAAAAGGTAATCGCTGACCGCATTAGCAATATTGGTATTGATGGGAAGCTGCTTTTTACCCAAAGCGGCACCATTGCAAGTGCTTCCTTAACAGAAAAACTGCTGATACCTTTGCTGACCAAGATTTCTAATTTTGTTCCTGAAGGGGGAATCTGGATGAACACCCAACGACCCGAATGGAATGATGCGAACAACGCCCTGGTGGGCCATGGCCTGTCGATGGTGACCGTTTATTACGTGTATCGCTATGTCCGGTTCATCGAAAAATTTTATGCCAAAATATCCGCCCGGAACTTTGAGGTCGCCATCGAAGTGCAGGATTTCTTTTATTCCATCTCAACAATTCTTCAAGAAAATTTAGCGCTTATCAATGGGCCAATATCTGACAAAAGCAGGAAAAAACTTACTGATTTATTGGGTAATGCCGGAGCCAGCTATAGGCATAAAGTGTATAGCCAATACGCTGAAAAGAAATCAATCCTCAAAAAATCAGACCTCCTTCATTTCATTGACTTGTGCCACCTGTTTTTAGACCATACCATAAAGGCAAATAAGAGATCTGATCAATTATATCATGCCTATAATTTAATTGACATCAGGACGGATGACTTTGGAGTAAAGCACCTGTATCCGATGCTGGAAGGGCAAGTCGCCGTACTCAGTTCCGGAAAGGTAAAAGCAAAACAGGCCGTCGGGATGCTTGACGCGCTAAGAAGAAGTGCCTTGTACAGAGAGGATCAACATAGTTATATTTTGTACCCCGACCGAAGTCTATCCAAATTTATGGACAAGGCCATTCTTGATGATGACTTTGTGAACACATCAAGCTTGGCAAAAAAGCTGATTGAGGTCAACGATACCTCTATCTTAATTAAAGATGATAAAGGGAAATATCATTTTAATTCAGCCCTTTCCAATGCCAATGCGCTAGTAGATGCACTTAGCCGATTGAAGGGAAAAGGCTTTGACGAGCTTATTGATCAGGAACAGGAATTGATGCTGGATGCTTACGAAGCAGTTTTTAACCATCACGCCTTCACCGGCAGGTCAGGCACCTTTTTTGGATATGAAGGCCTTGGCTCCATTTATTGGCATATGAATTCTAAATTGCTGCTGGCTGTTCAGGAGATTCTTCAGTGTGCCATCAAAAATCATGAGAAGGGTGAGGATATCGATCGCTTAAAAAAGCATTATGAAGAAATCAAAGAAGGTTTAGGAACACATAAATCCCCTGAAAACTATGGGGCATTTCCTACCGATCCATATTCCCACACCCCGGCAAATAAAGGAGCTCAACAACCGGGCATGACAGGCCAGGTAAAAGAGGATATACTTTCCAGAATTGGTGAGTTGGGAGTGACGGTCAGAAATGGGTGTGTACACTTTTCCAATTCCATGCTCCGTTCCGAGGAGTTTCTTACTCATGATTCCAATTTTGAATATTATGACCAAGACGGAACCGAACAAGCATTGCCACTTAAAGCCGGCTCCTTGGCATTTATGTTTTGCCAGGTGGCGGTCATCTATGTTCAATCAAATACCCCGGCAATAATCGCTTTTTATAATGATGGTAAAAGCAATCTTATCGATGGCAACATATTACCTGCCGGAGTTTCTAAGAAGCTATTTAGCAGAGATGGCACAATCCAATTTTTACAGGTAGGACTGGTTATGGATTAGTAGCGTTGGTAATTTTCATTTCTCTCCGCTTACAAAATCCAAATGCTGTTCGATATGTTACAGCGCATGTCGAACCAATGATAACTTAGGGTCCCGGTATTTCCAAACATGTGTAAGCAGTTATATTGCTTTGT
>JAUUZS010000225.1 GCA_030589835.1 Cyclobacteriaceae bacterium | reverse complement strand
GCAGAAAATCTATTTGAGTTACCACGCTGCTTTAGCCCGTGGATAATAAAATATTCCTAATTGGCTTTAGCCATAAATTTAGTCACATTGTTTTTGGCTAAAGCCCTTCTTTCTTAGCGTAAAGCGCCCACGGGCTAAAGCACCGTGGTAAATCAATAAAAACAAATCTGCATTTTGTCTTACACCCATTCACAATGTCACCAAGAATAATCGCAGATTTTACTGTCTATTTATTAGTAGGAATAATGGAATACAAAAAGCTTCGCATACTCTTTTCCCAACTTTCCATTTTAAATGGCAGAATTATACTAAGGTATCAGGAAAGTAAACGAAGCAATCTGAATATGGGACAGGCTATGTTGTTGGTTTTCTTTCCTAAAAGAGCCAAATATGTTTCCTATTACGGACTAACAGGCAATCCCGTTCCTCCATATTCATTTAAACAGATATTGGGTACTGTGGCTCCGAATTTCAAATTGATGGCATCGATAAATACATTCGCCGTATAGGCGTAACCCCGATCATTGGGATGCAATCCATCCTCAGAATATGCTGCTGCCGGAGGTGCAAATGTTGAAGCGATCGTAACTCCATCGATAAGCAAACCGCCATAGGTAACTGAAGCTCCCAAAAGCGTATTGTAGGCAGTTTTTACATCGGCGACTACAAGTCGGTCACCACTTCCTGAAACGGCGGCATCTATAATAGCATTATACCCGGCAATATTGGTTTCAATTTGTATAATTTCATTTACCGTCAATGCATATTCGTCACCTACCGGCCAGCTTACTCCTTGAATGGCGGTTGGAATTCCCAGGTATGTTTCCCCTAGAACTGCTCCAGCCGCTAATGGGATAAGGTCTGTGGGGGTGGTTTGTCGGGCTTGCGCAAATGGAACAAGAGACCCTGCTCCATTGGCAACCATTAATTCCGTCAGATCTGTCAGTGATTCATCCGTAATCAAAACACTATTATCACCATAAACATAATTCAGAAGTCTTTTATCCCGCTCTTCATCTGTAATGGCGCCAAAACCAGCCATAGCATTGAGGAAAGCATTGTAACCGTCTGCCAAACCGGTTTGAATAGAGCTTGCAGTAGCAGCATCCAAATCTATGGTGTTATAGGGTATGGTGGTAAAATATGGATATGTCACGATACTTGGAATGTTTCCGACCACACCTTTAAAAACTGGATTAGCGGCAAGCATGGTAGTAATAAGTCCATTAAACTGTAAATCAAAATCTGCTACGGAAGTCAATGGGAAAGTTTCGTCTGCACCAAACGCTGCATGCAGTAGGGCATCATCCATTCCCAACCATATCAGGTAAAAACTTCCCGCTGCTCCCAATGCATCTTCTACAATTGATTTCACTTCCGGACTACTCGCAAATCGAGCCCACAAAGGATTATAAAACGGACTAGCTGGATTTCCGGTATCCGGAATAAGTGCCTGTCCGAGGAATAGAAAGGGTACACCAAAGTTGTTTAAAGCCGCTTTATCACCCATAAACGCAGTCGGTAGGTCAGCCGTATTATAAGGTGCAGGAACTCCGGGAGCGCCTGCAGGAGCCGGCAAAACGTCTTTTCCATCATCAAGCAAAATCATTCGTCCCAAAATAATGCCCTGGCCCAGATCGGAGAGTTGGAGGTTAAAACCGTTAAAAGAGTTAATGTCGGGTTGGTTAAATGTGGCACTACCTCCTGCGCATTCCAATTGCTTTGCAATGATTCTTGCCATCGAATTGCTCTGGCCTGCATCGTATAAAGCCCCTGCCTGAAAGCCGGCTACATAGGAATTTCCTATGGTCACAAACTTATCAAATGATGCACTTCCTGATCCTGCTCCATCGGGGCAGGAAACACAAATAGGCGGCGGTGTTTCTTGAGGTTCAAGATCTATAAATTCTTGTGCACATGACGAAATAATTATTGTGATTGCTAGTACGGTATATAGGTGCATATTTTTCATGATTCAAGTCGTTTAGTTGGTAGGATTAATTTAAGAATTCATCAAATGTAAGAGATAGGTAGAATTGCTGACCAACAAATGGAGCTCCCAGGTTGGTGCGATAATCCCCTCCAATCAGGTTAGTCCCTCCTAATTTTACGATTGTTTTGATGTCCGAAATCTTGTAGTTGACCTGAGCATCCAATACGCCAAATTCAGGTACATTCCATATGCCAAAAGTAGATTCCCACAGGAATTTATCCTGCCACCTGAAATTCAAATGGAAACCAAAATTATTGAAGACTTTTCTGCTTCCTATCCCGATGTTGAATTTATTTTCTGGAGTATTAAATCCGGCTCTGAAATCACCTTCTGTGTTGGAGTTAAGGTCAAAAGTGGCATAATTATAATTGCCGTTAAGGATATAACTCTTGAAAAAATTATAGGTAAATCCTATGCCTGCACCCACCGATGTCACTTCACTGGTACTATTCACATACGGTGAAAATAAAGAACCCGGATTAATCGCATCACCCCGATGGTTTGCCGGTAGTTTGTTGGCAATAAGTTCTCCTCCGATAAAATCTTTATAACTTGAATAATAGCCATTTATATCAAGCATTAAATTCTTCGATATTATTCCCTTATACCCGATTTCGTAGGCCACCAGTCTTTCAGGACTCACATAGTCAATATCTGCAGTCACTAAAAGGTCTGCATTTCCACCGATGGGATCCCCTGACCCTGGGTCTAATAATCCGCCTGATGCCCGGTATGCATTGTATGATGCGAGTGTCCATGCTCCTCCCTCATGTACACCATAGCGCTCAGCATTTGCTTTTGAGCTACCGAGTAGTGTTCCTCCGGTAGAGGGGAAAAATATGAATTGCGCCTGTGTATCCGGATTTCTAAATCCTGTCTGAAATGATGCCCTGAAATTGTGTGTATCGTTAAAGCTGTAAACAGCAGAGAGCCTTGGTGTCACCTGTCCATCGAAATTTTCATTTTTGTCGTATCTCAGAGAGCCCGTTAGGCGCAATGCATCGGCAAAAGATTTTGCAATTTGTCCGTAAAAACCATATTCGTTGATGTCTATTCGTTCAAAATCAGTACCTCCCTCCGGTGCTTCATTGAATATGGTGCCTTTTGAATACAGGCTATATCTTCTGAAATTTCCTCCGATCATTACTTCAGCAAAGGAAATTCCTTTAAAATTATAATTAAATTCTGCATGATAAAGACGTGAATTATCGAAAAAGGATGATCCAGGAGGAGATTTCTGAAAAAAATTCCCCCTGACGCTATCCATAAGGTCGTTAAATTCCGAGCTTCCCTCAACAGGTCTGTCTCTGTCTGCAAAGTTACGCCCGGCAATATGAGCCGCTGCTTCATTTCCGGCAGCTACACCTGGTAAATAACCCTGCATCGCCAGCACATAATATTGGGCATATTCAGGTGCCCATTTTGCCACCGTTGGGCTATAATACTCATTGGCAAATGCTCCCTGAGCGCTCATATTCCATGAATCAGCAGCTCCCGTTTCTGTCATATAAACCCTTGCAAAGAAATGGTCAGATTTTAGTTCTACCTTATGAAACTGCTGCGTATAACTTCTTAGCACATACTTTTCAGTTCCCTGATATATTGAACTTCCGCCTCCATATCTGAAATTATAAAGTGCCTCTAAATTATCATTGATCCTGTAATGCAGTGCGACATCTCCCTTGATGCTTTGCGCATCGTCATTATCCAATAAGGATTCTTCCGTAAATCCTGTTCTTCTTAGATCCAGCGTGCCAAATGTGCCGCCAATCGGAACGGGTATTACAGTTTCATCTCCGTACAAATTAAGCCCGTCAAAATTGGGATTGTTGCTCAAGTCTATGGTCGACTCCGGGTTAACCCTATCAGTCTTGTAATCGTTGCCAAGCCAGTCCCTGGCCTTTAAAAATGAAAAATTGACTTTAAAAGCGAACTTATTGTTAAAGGCCTTTGCATATCTAATTCCTACATGATAAAAAGGGCTTGAAGACCCATGAGCATCTGAGTTGGTCAGGCCTCCCTTTACCTGGGCGCTTAAACCCTGGTATTCAAAAGGACTCTTGCTGTTCATGAAGAGTATGCCGTTAAATGCATTTGGCCCATACAAGGCAGAGGCAGCTCCCGGTACCAATTCCATACTTTCAGCATCCAATTCTCCAATGCCAACAATGTTACCGGTAGGGAAATTAAGCAGGGGAGCAGATATATCCATGCCATCTACCAATTGTACAAATCGAACATTGGCTATGGTGGCAAACCCACGCGTGTTTACTTGGTTGAAGTTAATACTTCCGCTGCTCACCTGAACTCCTTTTACAGTTGCCAGCGCATCAAAAAATTCTGGTGCCGCTGATTGACGAATACTCAATAAATCAACTTTTTCGATTGTTACCGGTGAACGTAAAATATTTTCTTCTATTCGCGAGGCAGAGACCACGATTTCTTGTCCCAAAATGGTTTGCTCCTCAAGCATGATTTCTAATCCTGAAGAATTAGCTTCCGTTATTTCTAATTCCTGAGTGCTGTATCCTACGAAAGAAAAAACAAGTGATAAAGGAGGAGATTGATTCACTTTCAGATTAAAAGTTCCGTCTAAATCTGAAATTGTACCGATCACCAGGCCTTTGACAATGATATTTACACCAGCTAATGGTTCTGTAGTACCAGACTCTTTGACTACACCAGAAATATTGGTGGATTGGGCAAAAGCTGCCGATGTGACAAATGCAATAATGACAAATGCCAACAATGATTTGTTAGAAATGCGATTCATAGATTGGAGGTTAGGTTAAAATGTTCTGTTCAAATTGTTATAAAACTAAGCGCTATTTTTGCACTTTTTTATTAGTTAACAGTATAAGATACAATTTTTTATGAAAAAGAAAAAATTATAAGCAAGTATTCAATTTATAAAATTCATCATAAATTGAATTCCTTTAATCAAAAGGTTTAAAAATCAGAATTGAATTTTTTTACTCTCATATTACTAACTGCAACAATGCTATCATTATATAATATAGTCATGGCTCTACCAACATTTATTAATGCTTTTGGTGGGACTGTTTTTATGGCGAAGTAGTATTTAGGGTATAATGAAAAACGTATAACCAACTGAAAATCAATAATAAATGTCCATTCAACTTCCTGTTTGGGGCTAGGGCATTGGACTGATGTGTTATATTTCCTTGTGCGATACCAGCTAAAATAATTTTAATTCTTTCAGAATTATACTGGTCAGTAGCACATCAATTACTTCCCTGCTTACCGGAGGCGGGCCTACCTCTAGCTAACGGTATAACTATACAGTATCGTTTTGCCGGGTTGTATCTGATTCCCGATTGTCGGCGAGGAAGGTACTTATGACTTTTTCAGAAAGTTCTATTTATCGGTAAGTAATATATGGACGATTGATTTGAAGGTAGTGAAACAAATCAGATTGATGTTTTTTGAAATGAACTAATTGCACATTTATACGGTATTCATTAAGTTGCATCCTTAAACTATTTTCATGAAAAAGCCCTTCTTTTTAATTCTCGCACATCTAATCGTAATTTTTTCTGCTACTGCTCAGGAGTATGCCACACAAATGGATATTACTGAAAAAGTTATTGGCTATTTTGAAAATGATCAAACTTCTGAAATATATGCCTTGTTTGATGAAACCATGCAATCTGCCATTACCGCAGAAAAACTGAGTGAGATATGGAAAACGCTCCCAACTCAAGTCGGTAATTATATTGGCTCTGGTGAGGCAGTTGCCTCAGAGGTTCAGGGCATGGTGGTTGTGAATCATTTCCTTGATTTTGAAAATGTCGATCTTGATTTGAAACTTGCTTTTAATGAGCAGAATAAAATAAGTGGCCTGTTTTTCGTGCCGGCAGCAAAAAAAAAAGAGTAGAAAAGCCTGACTTGGTATCCAATTCAATTTTTGAAGAAAAAGAATTTATGCTTCATTCGGGTGATTTTAAACTTCCCGGAATATTAACTTTTCCAAAAGGGATAAATCAATACCCAATTGTAGTATTTATTCATGGTTCCGGACCAAATGATCGTGATGAGACGATAGGACCAAACAAGCCTTTTCGCGATATTGCCCATGGACTGGCAAGATTCAATATTGCTTCGTTTCGATATGATAAACGTACTTTTGTGTATGGAGCAAAAAGTACAGTTGATGGACAAAATATCAACCTTCGACAAGAAGTATTGGACGACGCAGAAAGTGCGATTCGTTTTTCCTTCGAACAAAACGGTGTAGATAAAATTTTCGTGCTAGGCCATAGCCTTGGCGGCATGTTAACGCCCAAAATCGCTGGCGAAAATTCTGGAGTAGATGGCATCATTATCATGGCAGGAAATGCCAGGCCATTGGAACAGCTGATCCTTGAGCAATATCATTATTTATTATCTCAAGACGGATTAAACGAATCTGAACAAAAATTTTTGGATGAGCTACACCTACAAGTTGATAATTTGGAAGGGTTACATCAAAACGCAAACGACACTTCCGGTAATCTCCCATTGGAATTGCCTGCAACATATTGGAGATCACTCATGGAGTATAATCAAGTTGAAGAAGTACAATCTATCGGCCAAAATATTTTAGTTCTTCAGGGAGAGCGGGACTACCAGGTGACCATGGACGATTTTAGGCTTTGGCAGGCTGCCTTAAAAGAAAACGACAAAGCTATTTTTAAGTCTTACCCAAAGCTAAATCATTTGTTTTTAGAAGGAGAGGGGCTATCCTATCCTGCAGAATATCAGGTAGAAGGGTCTATTCCTGATTATGTGATACAAGATATTTCGGATTGGATTTTGGGGTCTCGCTTCTAATGGCACTTTTTTTTAAATATGAATATTGAATCGGAAAATTGATTGATCTAGATTGATGAAAGATTGAATAGAGATTGATGAAAGATTGAATAGAGATTGATGAAATATTGAATAGAGATTGATAAAAGATTGAATAGAGATT